>JAUMBL010000027.1:0-3892 GCA_032115775.1 Saprospiraceae bacterium
GCCGATCTGGTCGTCGTCGTTGTAGAAATCGCCGGTCAGCACGATGCGGTCATCGATTTGCACCCGGTAGAAATCGGCGGTCGCACTGAAATTACCGAAATTGGCCGTGATCCCTGCGCCGAAGCTGGTGGAGGTTTCCTGTTTCAGGGGGGCGATTCCCAGGGCACGCGTGACCGGGCTGTTGTTTTTTGCCAAAAACTTGTCCACCGCCACGCCCGACACGAAATCAGTATAAATAGAGTTGAAATACAGTTGGGCGAGCGAGGGCGCGCGGAAGCCTGTACCGGCGGAGGCGCGCAAGGCGACACCGTCGGTGAGTTGGAGGCGGGCGGCCAGTTTGCCGTTCAGCGTGCTGCCGAAGTCGGAGTAATTTTCAAATCGCGTGGCTGCGCTGAGGGTAAATCGGCGGCTGAAGTCTATTTCGGTATCCCAGTAGGCGGCCAGGTTCGTCCGGCTTTCGTTTACTTCATTGGCGGGCGCGAAGCCCGGGAATCCTTGTGCGCCGCCGGGGCGGGCTACCGTATCGCCTTCGGCGGTCACGAAGGGCACGGGGCCGTAGGTACGCCAGGATCCTTCTTCGCCGGCGAAGATCTGGTAATTTTCAATCCGGTGTTCCAGGCCGTAGGCGATGTTCACGCCATCCAGCCAATCGGGGAAGAGGCGCGTGAAATCGAGGGTGGTTACTTGTTGGCGCAGTTGGAAGCCGCCGTCGTCGAATTCGGTCGGACTGCGTTCTTCCAGGGAGGCATTCAGGGTATTGCGGCCGTAGTAGTGGAAGCGGTTGGCGCCGTAGGTGGTATTGAGATCCACATTCCAGCCCTTGATTGCGCCGCGCACGCCCGTGCTGAGGCTGCGGTCGGTGATAAAGGACGCGATGATCGGGTCGAAGCCGTTCGGATAGATGGCGTCCACATTGCGGGCCGATCCGGCGTCGCGGCTCCAGGCGTAAGCGTCTGTTTTGCGGGTGCTTTGGCCGCCGAAGGCATAAAAAGCGGCCTTATTTCCGAGCGGTACTGCGGCATTGAACCAGGTGCTGAAATTCGCGCCTTTGGCGTCGCCGAACTGGCGGCGGTAGAGCGAAGGGTCGAAGCGGTTGGTGTGGCCGCGGAACCAGTAGTCGGTGGTCACGTTCACGAAGCCGCCTTCGCCGATACGGAAGCCGTAGTTGCCGTTCACCTGCACGTTTTCGCCGTCGAAGGTATTGCGGTCCGGGTTGTTTTGCGCCAGGTGGGCGCCGGTATTGACATTCAGCGAGAGTTCTTCCACATTGTCTTTCAGCACGATATTGATTACGCCGGCGATGGCGTCGGAGCCGTACTGCGCGGCGGCGCCGTCGCGGAGGATTTCGATGCGTTCGATGGCGGCGGCGGGGATGGCGTTCAAGTCGGCACCGGTATTGCCGCGGCCGCGGGTGCCGTATATATTGACGAGGCTCGACTGGTGCCGGCGTTTGCCATTGATGAGCACCAGGGTTTGGTCGGGCCCCAGGCCGCGGAGGCTGGCGGGATCCACGTGGTCGGCCCCGTCGGCGCCCGTCTGGCGGTTGGCGTTGAAGGAGGGCGCGGCGTACTGCATGAGTTGATTGACGTCGAGTTGGCCTTGCGTGCTGGTTACCTGCCGCAGGTCAATCACGTCCACCGGCACGGTCGTATTCGTGACCGTTCGGTTGAGTGCGCGGGAGCCGACGATTTCCACGCCTTGCAGGGGAAGACCTTCTTCCAGGGCGACGTTGAGTTCGGTTTGTCCGTTCACAGCCACCTCCTTGGTGGCATATCCGATGTACTCAAATACGATTACCGCATTCTGTCGGCTGTAGTTCAGGGTATAGGAACCGTCCCGGTTGGAGATGGTGCCATTGGCGGCGCCGCGTTCGTGGATGGTGACGCCGGCGAGGGCTTGTCCGTTTGGGCCGGTCACCGTGCCTTTTAGGGTGTTTTGGGCATAGAGCGCCTGCGAAGCGCTCCACAGGCAGAGCAAAAGGGTAATAAAATGTTTCATAAGCAAATTAAATTTTAGCAAATGTAGTCATTTGGATAATAATTCAAATTTTTTCCAGGGGGGTCGGAAAGAATTTCGCGCTGAATTTTTCCAAAAATTTGGCAAATGGCATTGTTTTTGCAATATCTGCAATCTGTTTGCTCCGGTTACACGACCGGAACAACACCTGAATGCCGGGATGACGGAAAAAAGCAGTATTTATAATGTATAAATCCGGTTTTTTTTCCGAGATTTCGCCGCCAAAAAAGAAGAAGCCGGCGAGCAAGTCTCTAACCGGCTAAGGAATTACAACAAAACGTAACTACTTAGCTGGTCGCGGCTGAGACCAAAGAGGATCTATTTTTTGCCAGACGAAGCGATTTTTTGCAGGCCGTAGCAGCGCTACGGTCAAAAAAAATTGCGAAGTATGGCGGAAAATGGGACTTTTTGGGCCAGATAGCGAGCCGGCTAAGTAGTTACAACAAAACAAAACAAAACACCGAAGATGCTGTCCCTGCCCGAACTCCGCCGCGCGCTCCTCGAAACGCTCGCCGACAACCTGCCCAATGCGCTGAAAGATCTGCGCGCCGCCCTGCCCGAATCCTCCGACAAATACCAACAGGTAATCGCCCTGCAGGGGCGACTGAGCGACGCCAGTAAAAAGCGGATGTACAATACGATCAGTACGGACGACTACCAGCGCAGTGTTGATACCATCCGGTTCGATTTCCTTCAGCTGATTAATAGTCTGGAAGAGGCCGACTTCGCGTCGCCGGCCGCCGCCAAAGACTCGAAATCCCGACACGGCAGCGTGCTGTACCGCGTGCCAAACCGAATGCCCCTGCGCAAACCCAGCATCTGCACTATCCGGGTAGCCATCGAGGAGGACGCCATATTCGAAGATATCGTAATTGACGAGAATGTACGGCTGCGCGGGCGCGTGGAAGTGTCGGATATGATGCGGGCCGAACTGCTCGACCCCGCCGGCGAGGTGTTCAGCATCCGCCCCCTGAATGACGCCGAACAATGGGTGCGCGGCGAAGGCTACACGCAGTGGCTGTTTAGCGTGACGCCCAACGCGGAAGGCGAACACCAGCTGCTGGTGAAAATTTCCATGCTGGAATTCAACGCCCAACTGAACCGCTTCGTGCCCCGCGACGTGTCGGTGCTGGAAACGGTCACCATCGTCACCGAGACGGCCGCTGCCGACGAAGGCGACGAACCGACCTTCAAAAACACCGGCGAACGCCTCGCCCTCAGTCCGGCCGCCGAATCCGCCGCCCCACCCCAACCGCCCGCCCCCGCTATGCGCCGCGCGCCGTCCGCCGCCTTGCGCGCAACGGCTTTTTTTCTTATTTTCCTGCTTTTCGGTACCACGGCTTCCTGGGCGCTGACGCCCCCGCCTACCCGCGACTGGCTGGTGACGCGTTATGTTAAGGATAACGAACCGGCGTACCAGGCGTATATCAAAAAATGGGAACACGAGCGCGTGGCGCAGGTGGAAGACGCCTACTTCCGCAAGGCCGAAATCAATCCCGTGCTGTCCAATCTGCGCGAGTACCAGCAGGCCTATCCCGCCGGCAAGGCTGAGTACCGCATGGACGTTTTGGAAAAAATCGAGACGCTTGAACTCAAGGCCGTAGAGCGCCTGCGCGCCCAGCCCGAGGCCGCAGCGATCCTGCGCTTTGTACGGGACTTCCCCGAGAGCGAGCGCCTGCCCGAACTGCGCGCGGCGGCAGCCGGCCGTCCCGACCTGCTGCCGGTCGTCGAAGAAGCCTACGTGGCCTCTATCCAGGCGCAGCCCAGCGCGACGAAGGTGGCGGATTTCCTGCGCAATTTTCCGCAAAGTACCCGCCTCGATACGGTGCGCGCCGCCGCCGCCGCGCGACCTGAAGTGCTGAAAGCCGTGCAGCCG
>JAUMBL010000027.1:3992-19657 GCA_032115775.1 Saprospiraceae bacterium
CCGCCGACCGCGGCAAATCCGGCCTCACCCTGGTGCGCGTACCTGGCGGTACCTTCACCATGGGCTGCCAGGATGGACGGGATGGCGATTGTGAAAATGATGAAAAACCCGCCCATACCGTCACCCTGTCCGGCTTTCTGATCGGGAAATACGAGGTGACCCAAGCCGACTGGCGCAGCGTTACGGGGGGAAATCCGTCGGATTTTTCCGGCTGCGACGACTGCCCGGTGGAACAGGTATCCTGGGACGAGGTCCAGGATTTTCTGAAAAAACTGAACGCCCGGGAACCCGGCAAAAACTACCGCCTGCCCACGGAAGCGGAATGGGAATACGCCGCCCGGGGCGGGACAAAGAGCAAAGGGTATCTGTATGCCGGTGGAAACGACTTGGACAAAGTGGCCTGGTACCCTGGTAACTCCGGAGATAAAACCCATCCGGTGGGCGGCAAGGCGCCGAATGAACTGGGGCTGTACGATATGAGCGGGAATGTGTGGGAATGGTGCAGCGATTGGTTCGGCGATTATTCGGCAACGGCGCAAAATGATCCGAAAGGGCCGAATCGGGGCGGTTACCGCGTGCTTCGCGGCGGCGGCTGGAACGACGGCGCCGGGTTTTGTCGCGTGTCGCGCCGCCTCAGCGGCACGCCGGACGACCGTGGCGACTTTCTCGGCTTCCGCCTCGCGGCGTCCCCTTCCAGGTAGTGGATGACCAATCCGGCCATCTATTGATCTGGAAGCCCGCGGCAGGCGTCCGGCGCGCTGCGGCGGAACGGAGCAAGGCGGGGGGCCTTTAAAGCCCCCGCCGGCGGAGTGGAGTGGCAGCGCGTCGCGGGGGGAGTTACGAGGGTGGGGCGGGGTTTGGGGGCCTGTGGCCCCCAAAAATTTTTTTTTGAGGTTGCGTAAAAGGCCTCTTGATTCGATTACAAATACGCTATTCGGCGCCCGAAATCCGAAATCCGGCCCTGCGCTCGTACGGTACTTGCGACAGCAAAAATAGCAGAATCGCGGGCGCCAGCAGCCATTGAAAGTAGGATTCAAAATCGGAATATGATCGGCGTTCGATCGCGCGTTTTTCGAGGCGATCCACCCCGGTTTTGATTGTTTGCACGGCCGATGCGCCCTGTCGGACGTGACAGACTTCGCCCTGGCCGGCCTGGGCAATCGCCTGGAGCAGCGGCTCGTTCAGGCGGCTGTACACGAGGCGGTCTGATGCATCTCGTTTGTACTGCAGTCCCCCCAGGGGGATTGGGCCGCCCGTCGCGGCGCCCACGCCTACGGTAAACACCACAATCCCATCGTTGTAGGCGGAGGCGGCCTGTTTCAGTGCGCCCTCCTCGTGGTCTTCGCCGTCGGTTATCAACACCAACGCCCGGCCCGCTTTGGATTCCGGGTCGAACGCGCCCCGGGCGGTCTCCAGCGCGCGTGCCAGGGAAGTGCCCTGTTCGGAGGCCATGTCCGGCGCGGCAGACTGCAAAAACATCGCGGCGGCCTCATAATCAAAAGACAAAGGCATTTGCAGGTATGCATCGCCCGCAAAAAAGACCAGTCCGATCCGTTCGCCTTCCAGCGCTTTCATCAATTTCAGGGCAAAAACCCGGGCGCGCTCCAGGCGATTCGGCGCCATATCCGCGCAAAACATACTTTGAGAAATATCGAAGGCCAGGATCACGTCGGCGCTTTTCTGTCCGGTTTGCTGGACTGGAACGCCCCGTTGCGGATTTGCTGCCGCCAGGATGAACAACGCGAGCGATAGCAGGAATAATCCCTTCCGCGTCCAAAATCCGACAGCGGGCTGCGGCGGCAACAAGCGCGCCACCAAATCCGGGTCGCCTATCCGCAAGATCGCCCGCCGCCGCCAACGGCGATAGCCTATCCAGAGGAGGAGGAGCGCCGGCAGGAACCAGAAGAGGTGGAGGAAGGAAGGATGCTGGAAAAACATCGGGGGATTTCGGATTTTTATAAACAGTGTTTGCCGGGGCGATTTTTTGAAAAAAAGTAACTACTTAGCCGGCTCGCTGTCTGGCTCAAAAAGTCCCATTTTCCGCCATATTTCGCAATTTTTTTTGACCGTAGCGCTGCTACGGCCTGCAAAAAATCGCTTCGTCTGGCAAAAAATGGATCCTTTTTTGTCTCAGACGCGACCGGCTAAGTAGTTACGAAAAAAAATCCATTTTTTGACCTGAAAAGTCAAAAAATGGATTTTTAAAAAACGATCGGCCATTTGTTTCTAGCGCTATTGCAACGCTAAAATCTGCTCCAGTACCGCTTTTTCATCGCCCGGGCGGTAGCGTCGGTGGTGCCAGACCAGTTTGCCGTTTTTGTCAAAGATAAACACTTGCGGGAGGCCGTTCAGGCCGCCCGGCAGCAGATCGCGGAACCGGCGGTCGCCGTCCCAGTACACGTCGAACGGCATTCCGATTTGACCCGCGACAGTGCTGATTTCCTGGTATCGCTGCGGAAAATCTGTGGAAATCGCGACCAGGTTAAACTTGGCTTGTTTTTTCCACGATTCATACGCATTTGAGTAGGCTTTCAGTTCCATGTGGCAGGGCATGCAGGTCGTCAGCCAGAAAGCGACCACGGTAGGCCCTTCCCCTTTTTTTAGCACTTCAGCGGACTGGAGCTGCGTGCTGTCCGCCGGGCGGATGAGTTTGACATCAAAGGGAAAGCCGATTTCGGCCGGCAGCGAGATGCCCAGCGTATTGTCCTGGGCGGCGAGCAGGTATGCGCTCAGGGAGAAGAGACAGACTAAAATGCGGTGCGCCATAGGAATTGGTAAAAATTTTGGGTAAAAGTAGTATGTTTTCGGGATTTTTGGCGGGTGGATTGGCGGTTTAACGTTGCGTTAAGAAACTGTTTTAAGCGCGTATTGGGATTTCGGTTTTGAGGCGGGGGCGGGCGAATTTTATTTTAAAGCCCTTTCCTTCCGGAATGCAAATCCCGCAATGCGCCTATTTCCCCCGATCCGCCGGATACCCCTCTAACTCCACCAGCACCTCGTTGCGCCGGTCGAACAGATCAAAAGGCGCGTTGTAGTACAGATGTCGGACGGTTCCGCGCGGCCGAAGCCCGGCGCGTTGGAGCGCGGCGAACAAGGCTTCGCTTTGCTCCTGCATTTTGGATTCGCCTGCAAAACCGCCGAATTCGATGGACGCGGTGTAGGCCGGTTCGGTGCGCCGGAACTGGATGTTCCGCGCGCGCGTCGGCGCGGGTCGTTTGTCGAAATCGAAATCTTCCGGCATAACGAATGAAATATCCGCGCCGCCGGCCGTATCCGGCACGGAGATCACGGGCGTCGTCATGGCAATGGATTCCTGGCGCTCATTGCCGCCGAAAATATACGAGGCCAAATCGCGGAATCCCGCGTTCATCCGGTCGCGGTAGGCGCCGGATTTATGCACGGTGGCGGTGACGGCCGTGGGATAGTAGCGGATCTGCAAATCGCCGATCTGCTCGACGATGCGGTAGGGTTGGGAAGGGGTGGTATCGCGGCTCATAGCGGCGTAGGTTTGGACGGCAACAAACACCAGCAGGGCGGTTGCCAGGGTTATTTTTAAAAACATGATAAAATATTTTATAACTGCTTGCTGAAACATGATGTTTAAAAAACATTAATTTTGACATTTAGTTCCGTTTCTACTTTTCCGCATGCTATGAAAAATTTTCCTGCGCCACACCGCGCGTTTCTGTTTTTCCTCCTCTGCACGCTGCTTGCCTGCAAGACCGTACCGCCCCCGGCGCCCTTCGGCGCGCTGCCCAGCGAACGCCAACTCGCCTGGCATCAAATGAAATACTATGCCTTTATCCATTTCGGCCCGAACACCTTTACGGATGTGGAATGGGGGCATGGCACGGAAAATCCGAAGGTCTTTTTGCCGACGGCGCTCGACTGCCGCCAGTGGGCGCGCACGATCCGGGACGCCGGCATGGAGGGCGTGGTCATCACTGCCAAACACCACGACGGCTTCTGCCTCTGGCCTTCCAAATACTCCACGCATACCGTGCGCGAAAGCGACTGGCGCAACGGCCAGGGCGACCTGCTCCGGGAACTTTCCGACGCCTGCCGGGAATACGGACTTAAATTCGGCGTGTACGTGTCGCCCTGGGATCGGAACCACCCGAAATACGGTACGCCAGAATACAACGAGGTGTATAAAAAAACCCTTGAGGAAGTACTCACACAATACGGCCCGGTATTCGAAGTGTGGTTCGACGGCGCCAACGGCGAAGGGCCGAACGGCAAAAAACAGGTGTACGACTTCCCCGGATTTGCCGAGGTGGTGCGCAAACACCAACCGCAAGCCGTCATTTTCAGCGATGGCGGGCCGGATATCCGCTGGGTGGGCAACGAATCGGGCTATGCCGCCGAAACGAACTGGTGCACCGTGAAAAAAGACTTTTTTTATCCGGGCATCCCCGACGTGAACGACCAACTGCAACGCGGCCATGAAGACGGCGAGGTCTGGTGTCCCACGGAAGTGAATACTTCCATCCGACCGGGCTGGTTTTACCACCCGGCCGAAGATACCGCCGTCAAACCGCTGTCGCGCCTGATTGACAACTACTTCCGCTCGGTGGGCATGAACGGCAATTTTCTGCTGAACCTGCCGGTGGATCGGCGCGGGCTCATCCACGAAAACGACGCCCAGCGGCTCCTCGAATTAAAACAATTCCTGGACGCCGCCTTCGCCCAAA
Organism: Saprospiraceae bacterium; assembly: GCA_032115775.1. Lineage (GTDB taxonomy): Bacteria > Bacteroidota > Bacteroidia > Chitinophagales > Saprospiraceae > M3007. Next base: position 8,687 of record JAUMBL010000027.1, read on the forward strand.
ACCTCGCTCAAAATGCCCGGGCAACCGCCTCCAACGCCCGCGGCAAAAAATTCGCCGCCGCCAAAGCGGTGGATGACAATCCGGATACCTACTGGGCGGCGGAAGATGCCGTCCGGGACGCCTTCCTGGAAATCGATCTCGGAAGTCCCGCAAAATTCAACGCCCTGCTCCTTCAGGAATACCTGCCGTTGGGTCAGCGCATCCAATCCTTCCGCATCGAAGCGCTCGACGGCGCCAACTGGCGCGAAATCGGCCGCGGCACGACCATCGGGAACCGCAGGATCGTCCGGATGCCGGCGGTCACCACACAAAAAATCCGCATCCATTTCCAGGGGAAAGCCTGTCCGGCAATCTCGAATGCGGCGTTGTACCAAACGCCGTGATTTGTCCTGTTTGCAAAAAACGTAACTACATAGCCCGGCTCGCTGTCTGGCCCCCAAATCGCTTCATCCGGCAAAAAATGGATCCTTTTTTGTCTCAGACGCGACCGGCTAAGAAACTGTATTAACAGTACCTTTGAGCAATTTTGCAATAGAAAAAATCGCGCATCGCAAATGAGAAACGCGGCATCGGATCTATTATCCCGCGCCTGGCGGCGTTTATTTCCGGCCCGCAGTCCGAACGGTCTGCGCGTGCCCGTGTTGCCGTCCGGCGGCGGCAGTTGGCGCGTGCGCGCGCGGCGCCTGCCGATTATCCTCGAGTGGATCGCGCTGGTTCTTTTTGTCGTCGCGCTCTGCCGGCCACAGTGGAGCCGCTACACGCGGGAAGTGCAGGCGGATGCGGTGGATATCATGCTGGCGCTCGATATTTCGCCGAGTATGTTGAGCCGCGATTTTCGACCCGATCGGCTGCAGGTTGCAAAAAATGTACTGATTGAATTTGTGCAAAACCGCCCGTACGACCGGCTCGGACTGGTCGCCTTTGCCGCCGAGGCATTTACGCAATGTCCGCTGACGACCGACCGGCGCGTGGTGCAGCAATACCTGAGCGCCCTGGAGGTCGGTCGGCTCCGCGACGGCACTGCCATCGGTATGGGGCTGGCGACGGCGGTGCACCGCCTGCGCAAAAGCGCTGCGCGCTCCAAAGTGGTAGTGCTTGTAACCGACGGCGAAAACAACGATGGGTACATTTCGCCCATGCAGGCTGCCGGTTTTGCCCGGGAACACGGTATCCGCGTGTACGCCGTCGGAATCGGCACGGAAGGCATTGTCCTCTCGCCTTCCAGCCGCGGCGCCGACGGAAGTTACGATTTTGCGCCGCGCGCGATGAGCTTCGACACAGAATTGCTGAAAAAAATGGCTGATACCACCGGCGGAAAATTTTATCGGGCGTATTCTCCGCAAGATCTGCAGGACATTTACGCCACGATTGACCGCCTGGAAAAAACAAAAATAAAGATTGCTTCCGTCCGCCAAACCGTCGAACTCGGTCCCTGGCTTATTTTGGTCGGTATTGCGCTGCTGCTGCCGGCACAGATCGGTAAAAGATATTTGGGATTGGGGAATGCGGGTTTTTTTGATTTTTAGAATAAAAAGCGTGTACGTGTTACCGAAACACGTACACGCTGTGACAGGAACACAAGATTTCCTGCTGTCTGAGAAGCTGTATAACAAGTCCTCAGACGACCCGTTAAACAAAAAAATATTTCGTTTGGGCGTCTTTTTTTGATTTTTTCTTAGAAAAAATCAAAAAAAGACGCCCAAAAATCATTGTATTTCGCCGCCGGAGGCGGCGAAATACTTGTGACACAATCCCCGCCTGATTTAGTACCGATAATATTCCGGTTTAAACGGCCCTTTAGGTTCCACGCCGATATATTCGGCCTGATGCGACTGGAGTTCTTCCAGTTCCACGCCGATTTTGGCGAGGTGGAGGCGCGCCACCTTTTCGTCGAGGTGTTTGGGCAGCATATAGACTTTGTGTTCGTATTGGCTGCTGTTTTGCCACAATTCGAGTTGTGCGAGCACCTGGTTGGTGAACGAATTAGACATGACGAAAGAGGGGTGGCCGGTCGCGCAGCCCAGGTTGACGAGGCGGCCTTCTGCCAGCACGATGATATCCTTTCCGTCAATATTGTAGAGATCCACCTGCGGTTTGATCGTCATTTTCGTATGGCCGTAGTGTGCATTCAGCCAGGCCATATCAATTTCGTTGTCGAAGTGGCCGATATTGCAGACGATGGTTTTATCGTTCAGCAGTCGGAAGTGTTTTTCCGTTACGATATCGCAGTTGCCCGTTGCCGTGACCACGATATTGGCGCGGGGGATAGCATTTTCCATGCGTTTTACTTCGAAGCCGTCCATGGCGGCCTGGAGTGCGCAGATCGGGTCAATTTCCGTAACGATCACGCGGGCGCCTGCTCCGCGCAGCGAGGCGGCAGAGCCTTTTCCGACATCACCGTATCCGGCTACGACGGCTACTTTCCCGGCCATCATGATATCTGTGGCGCGTCGGATAGCGTCCACGAGGCTTTCTTTGCAGCCGTATTTATTATCGAATTTCGATTTTGTAACCGAGTCGTTGATGTTGATAGCCGGGAGCGGGAGCGTGCCTTTGGCCATGCGTTCGTAGAGGCGGTGCACGCCCGTGGTCGTTTCCTCGGAGATTCCGCGGATTCCGGCCACCAGTTCGGGATACTGGTCGAGCACCATATTGGTGAGGTCGCCTCCGTCGTCGAGGATCATATTAAGCGGTTGGTTGTCTGAGAATGCGAATAGCGTTTGTTCGATGCACCAGTCGAACTCTTCCGCCGTCATTCCTTTCCAGGCGAACACGGGCACGCCGGCGGCGGCCACGGCGGCGGCGGCGTGATCTTGGGTGGAGAAGATATTGCAGGACGACCAGGACACCTCGGCGCCGAGTTCCACCAGCGTTTCGATCAGCACGGCGGTTTGGATCGTCATGTGGAGGCAGCCGGCGACGCGGGCGCCCCGCAGCGGCTTCACAGCGCCGAATTCTTCCCGCAGGGCCATGAGGCCCGGCATTTCGGCTTCCGCCAGCGTGATTTCTTTGCGGCCCCAATCGGCCAAGGCGAGGTCTTTTACTTTGTATTTTGGGCGGGATTCAGTTGCTGCGGACATGTGCGCGGATATTGAGTGGATGTGGAGCGCCGGCGATTGATGCGGCTAGAATAATAACAAAACATCATTTGGAATAGTTGTAAAATCGGGCGCTGCAAAGATAGGTAATTTGGTTAAAAAATCCCGGATCGGGTTTTTGGGGCGGGTAAATTTTTTGGATGGGGGAATATGCGCTTAGAGCATGTCTGGCTCGAGCGGGATTTATTTTTTGGGGATGGTATGCGCCTGCTCATCCCTGCCGCCTGCCGCGCGGGCGCAAATGCAGGGGAGGTATGCGAACCGGTATTTCCGGGTGGGGCTTGTGTTGGTGGCGTAGCGCCGGTACGCGCTGCGCTGCAGCGAAGATAACGTGGAAAAACGCAACTCAATTCACGAAAATAGTATTAATTTTGTGAGTCAATTCACAAAATTAAAGATTATGTTCGCCAGATTCCTTGTTTCCGAGCTCAAACGCCGATGGTTCTCCGGGAAAGTGCTGTTGCTGACAGGCGCTCGCCAAACGGGCAAGACCACACTCGTCAAAGCGTTTTTGGCCGATGAGGGTTATCTTCCGCATACCCGTTTTTTTAATTGCGATAATATCACCGACCGGGCGTTGCTGCAGGGGAAAGACCTGGCGTTTCTAATTCAATTAGTTGGGAATTTCAAGGTGATTTTTATTGACGAAGGCCAAAAAGTGCCGGGTATCGGCGAAACGCTCAAGTTGCTGGTGGATCATTTTGGAAAAGAAAAACAGCTGATTATTACCGGGTCGTCCAGTATCAACCTACTTAACCAAACCCAAGAGCCGCTCACCGGCAGAAAGTGGGTGTACCAGCTTTACCCCCTGAGCTTGGGGGAAATCTATCCGAACGGTGATCTGCTCCCGGCGCTTAAAGCGCTGGAAGAACGGCTTGTGTATGGCAGCTACCCGGAAATAGTAAATACAACGGGTCTTGACGACAAAGCCGAACGACTCACGGAACTGAGTTCCAGCTACCTCTACAAAGACATCTTCGAATTTCAACAAGTCAAAAATCCGGACGTGTTGGTGCGCCTGCTAAAAGCCCTGGCGCTGCAGATAGGCAATGAAGTGGCGTACAATGAACTGGCATCCCTGGTGGGCATCGATAAGTCTACCGTTGAACGCTATGTGGATTTGTTGGAAAAAAATTTTGTGTTGTTCCGCTTGCCGCCTTATTTCCAAAACAAGCGAAAAGAGATATCCAAAATGCGCAAGGTCTTTTTTTACGATACCGGCGTGCGCAATGCCCTGCTCAACAATTTCCTGCCATTAGACAGCCGAAACGACGTAGGCGCGCTGTGGGAAAATTTTATGATCGTGGAACGGCTCAAGTACCGATCCAAACACAAAATCGGCGCGGATGCTTATTTTTGGAAAACCTATCCCGGCGCTGAAGTGGATCTGGTAGAAGCGCGCGATGGGAAACTGTACGGTTATGAGTTTAAATGGTCGCCGTCCAAAACAGTGTTCAAAGCCCCTGCCGCCTGGGCGCAGATGCCGGATACCGAATTTCAATGTATCCACCGGGAGAATTTTCCGGGATTTTGTTTTTAGATAAAAAGTATGGGGTTATGTAAAAAGTATTTCGCCGCCTCCGACGGCGAAATAAAATAATGTTTGGGCGCCTGTTTTTTGATTTTTTTCTAAAAAAATCAAAAAACAGGCGCCCAAACAAAATATTTTTTGTCTAAGGGGGCGTCATGGATTTATTACACAAACCCATACAAAGTGGAAAAACGTAACCCCATGCACGAAAATCGTATTAATTTTGTGAGTCAATTCACAAATTTAATACGATTTTCGTCGAACGCCTTGTTTTCGAGCGCAAACGCTGATATCTCCGGAAAAGTGCTGCTGCTGACAGGCGCTCGCCAAACGCTTCAACCCCGCGCTCAATTCCGCAATTCCCGCCGCAGAATCTTCCCCACATTTGTTTTTGGCAATTCCGCGCGGAACTCCACCTGTTTGGGTATTTTGTACCCCGTCAGGTTTTCTTTGCAATGCGCTAATACCTCCGCTTCTGTCAGCCCGGCGTCTTTTTTCACTACGAACACTTTGACCACCTCGCCCGATTTTTCGTCTGGAATCCCCACGGCGGCGACTTCCAGCACCTTGGGGTGGGTGGCGATCACGTCTTCCACTTCGTTGGGATATACGTTGAATCCGGACACGAGAATCATATCTTTTTTGCGATCCACGATCTGAAAATACCCGTCCGGGTGCATATAACCCATATCGCCGGTGCTCAGCCAGCCGTCCTGCAGCACCTCGGCCGTGGCTTCCGGGCGCTGCCAGTAGCCTTTCATCACCTGCGGGCCTTTGGCCTGTATTTCGCCTACGTGCTCGGAGCCGGGCGGCAGCGGGGCGCCGTCTTCGTCCACGATGCGCATATCCGTACCGGGCGCCGGCAGGCCGATAGTGCCGATTCGCATGGCGCTGTCGAAAGGATTGCAACTGATGACCGGACTGGCCTCCGTCATGCCGTAGCCTTCGCTGAGTTGGCAGCCGGTCACCTGGCGCCAGCGCTCGGCCACGGTGCGTTGGACGGCCATTGCGCCGCCCACGCAGATTTTGAGCCCGCTGAAATCGAGGGAGGCAAACGCCGGATGGTTCATCAGGGCGTTGAAGAGCGTATTGACGCCCGGTACCAGCGAGGGCTTGTGCGTGCGCCATTCTTTGATGAGCGCCGGCAAATCACGTGCGTTGACGATCAGGATATTGCAGCCGCCGACGCTCATAATGGCGAGGCAGTTGACGGTAAACGCAAAAATATGATACAGCGGCAGCGGACAGAGCATCACTTCCCGACCCTCTTCGAGGTAGGGCATCATGATGGCGCGGATTTGCATCATATTGGCAAGCAGGTTGCGGTTGGTGAGCATGGCGCCCTTGGCCACGCCGGTGGTGCCGCCGGTGTACTGCAGGATGATCACGTCGTCCGGACCGGTTTCCGGCGTCTCGACGGTAAATTTGCGGCCCTGGCGCAGGGCATTTTGGAAGCTGACCGTATTTTTCAAACTGAAAGGCGGAACCATTTTTTTCACGTTCCGCACCACGAAATTTACCACGGCGCCTTTTAGTCCCAGCATTTCGCCGACGCTGGTCAGTATGACCGTTTTGATTTCCGTTTCGCCGATGATCTGCTGGAGGTTGGCGGCGAAATTTTCAGCGATGACGATGGCTTTCGCGCCAGAATCTATGAACTGGTGCCGCATTTCGCGGGGCGTATAAAGCGGATTGGTATTTACCACCACGAGTCCGGCCCGCAACGCGCCAAACATCGCGATGGGATACTGCAGCAGGTTGGGCATCATGATGGCGATGCGGTCGCCGGGCCGCAATCCGCGGCTTTGCAGATAGGCCGCAAAATCGCGCGAAAGGCGATCCAAATCCTGAAATCGCAGGGTTTTCCCCATAGATATAAACGCCGGGAGCGGGCCGTATTTTTGGAAACTCTCCTCCGCCATGTCAATCAGCCGGCGGTAAGCGTCCGGATTGACGTCTGCCGACACGTTTTGGGGGTAGTGCGCTAACCAGGGTTTTTCCATAGATATTGATTTTGCGTAACTAAAACTCGTTTAATCCGGCTCAAAAATATCTATTTTGCCGGTATTTCTACAAATTTTGATTGGGGGCTTGTAACTACTTAACCGGTCGCGGCTGAGACAATAAAGGATCCATTTTTTGCCAGACGAAGCGATTTTTTGCAGGCCGTAGCAGCGCTACGGTCAAAAAAATTGCGAAGTATGGCGGAAAATGGGACTTTTTGAGCCAGATGCGACCGGCTAAGTAGTTACTTTGATTTTTAATAAAAAAACAGGCGTCAGGGCGGCCGCTCGGGTATTGGGGTTCAGAAATTGCGCATTGAGCAGGGCCACCTGGAAATGTTGGAACGCCAGCACGGTATCATACCGGAGACCCGCCTCGTCCAGCTCCTTTTTTCCCTCCAAGGTAGTGTAGAGGTACAATTCGCCTTGCGTATCGGCGAGGCGTTGCACGGCTTCCGGCGTTTCCGGTCGCGGCGCGCGGACGCCGGTGTAAAAATCCAGCGCATGGCCGTGCCGTTTGTAGCAGGCCAGTCGGGCGGGATCGAGGCCCTGTTCTTGCATCCGCGCGGCCAGCGTGCTGCTGCTTTGATAAGGCAACAGGCGCGGATAAAAATAGAAATTGAGCACAAAAGCGGCCAGCGCCAGGCTCCAGGCGCTGCGCTGCACCAGCACTGCGCTGTCGGCCGGCGCCGGCTGGCGCCAAACAGCGTACGCCAAGGCTGCAAATCCGGCAAGCAGCGCCATCCACAGCAGTGCGGGCGCATCGGGAAAAATCCAGGCTGGGATCAAAAAGGCGAAAAATGCCAGCAGGGCGATTTGCGCGTATTGCAGCCCCCAAATCCAACGGCGGTAGCGCGGAAGCAGCAGATCCAGTCCGCGGGCGGCGAGCACAGCCGCCCAGGGCAGGGTGACGAATATATAGTGTGGCAATTTGTACTGCGACAGCGACAGGGCGATAAAGCTGAGCAGAAAAGCGCCCAGACTGTACCCCTCCTCGCCGGTTTTCAGGCGCAGGCGCGCAAGTCCGGCGAATTGCCGGAGCACAGCCCAGTACAACAAAGGCGCCCAGGGCAAAAAAGCCCATAGATATACGTGCAGGAAGTAAAAAACGGACGTGTCGTTTTTCCACACATTTTCTCCGGTGATGCGTCCGAAGCTCTGCTCCCAGAAATAAAATCGCAGTCCGGACACCCCTGTGCGGTCGTTCACTACTTTTTCCGGATGCAGGTCAAATTGCTGGTACAATCCCCAGCACATCGGCGCGAGCAACAGCGTGGCGATCAGCAGCCCGACCAGCCACTGCCAGCGGAAGATCTGCCGCCAGTCGCGGTGCAGCAGCAAATGGGCTCCAACGGCAAACCCGGGTACCAGCAGACCGATCGGCCCTTTTGCCAGCATAGCTACGCCGATGCAGGCAAACCCCGCCGCCAGGCGCCCCCAGGTCGGCTGCCGCAGGTATTCCGCCAGAATCCACACGCTGCAGGCGGTTGCGCCCAGCAACAGCGTATCCGTGCGCACATCATTGCAAATAACGATCAATCCGAGGGCGGAGGCCAGGATAAAGGCGGCGTTGCGGGCCGTATCGCCGGAATAGAACAGCCGCGAAAAGCGGTACACAGCGTACACGGCGGCCGCGGCGGCGATCAGCGAGGGCAGCTTATAGGCCCAGTTGCTGATGCCGAACGCCAGAAAAGCGCCCGCGGAAGTCCAAAATAGCAGCGGCGGCTTGTCGAGATAGTCCGCGCCCCGGTGCATCACCTGCAGCCAGGCGCCGGAGTCGAGCATTTCGCGGGCGATCGAGGCATATTGCGACGCGTCCACGTCCATGACGTCGAGAAAAAGTCCGCGCAGATACACGGCGAGGAGCAGCAGGGTCGTCCAGCTCCAGCCTGAACGCAACCAGGAAAACGAGGGTATTTGCATGCTGCAAAGGTAGGCGAATAGCTGTTTGAGCGGGATATTTTGTGTGCATTGCCTGGCATCGCCGCCGTTTGCGCTCCCGGCGGATGATTCGGTCGTTCCGCCGCACGCGCAGAGCCCGGGAGGTGTTTTTCATTTAAAATAGGCATCAAAACCCTTTTTTTGCGCAGCCTAGAATTTTTTTTAAAAATAGCTTGTTTGTTTAATCGTGATATCTTTATCTTTGCCCCGCTTTAATAGAAAAGCTGTTTGGATCGGTAGTTCAGTCGGTTAGAATGCCGCCCTGTCACGGCGGAGGTCGCGGGTTCGAGTCCCGTCCGGTCCGCAAACACAAAGCCCTTGTAAGTTAGACACTTACGAGGGCTTTCTTTTTGTAACTACTTAGCCGGCTCGCTGTCTGGCCCAAAAAGTCCCATTTTCCGCCATACTTCGCAATTTTTTTTGACCGTAGCGCTGCTACGGCCTGCAAAAAATTGCTTCGTCTGGCAAAAAATGGATCCTTTTTTGTCTCAGACGCGACCGGCTAAGTAGTTACTTTTTTTTACACCGGGCTTCACCGCCACTCCGGGCAATCTTTCAGGCGTTCCCGCACGCCTTGTGCGTAGGCCTTCATGGCTGCCCGCGCGGCGGCGCTCATATCGGGGAACAAATCCGGTTCGGCCTCGAATCGGGCGATTGGGATTGCATAGTAAACCGGTTTGCCGGCTGCCGGTTTGTGCACGTACCGATAGACGGGCATATAGCCGTAATGGCCCAGTTGCGCCTTGTTTCCCCCCGGGTTTTTCACCAATTCAAACTGAAAGAGCAGGCCGCCGTCCGTGTGCGGTTTTTGCTGGTTGGAGATAAAATTGCCCAGCGAATATACGACCAGCCCTTTGCGCTCCTCGTTTTGCGCGTTGCGCGCGCTTTCCCATTTGATTGGTTGCGCCACGTGCGGGTGCGCGCCGATTACCATATCCGCGCCGTGGGCGATCAGCAGGCGCGCGAGTTGTTGCTGCTCCTTATTTTCCTGGAGTTGGTATTCCAGTCCCCAGTGCATAAACGCGATGATGAAATCCGGCTGCTGGGCCACCGCCTCGGCCAGGTCTTTTTTTATCTGGGTGGTATCTATAAAATTCACAACGCCGGGCGGATCCGTCGGCACCCCGTTGGCGCCGTAGGTATAATTGAGCAGCGCGATTTTGAAGCCGTCTTTAGAGATCATCAGCGGGTAATTCGCATCGCGGTCCTGCTGATTTTCGAACGTCCCGGTTTGGAGAAAGCCGAGGTCGCGCACCGTGCGCACCGTGGCGGCCAGGCCGCTGCCCCGACCGTCGTTGGAATGATTATTGGCCGTGGCAAGCACGTCGAATCCCGCTTCCTTGAGCGCGACCGCCAGCGCATTGGGGCTTCGGAACATCGGATAGCCCGTGTAGGGCGGTCGGCCGGGCAGCGTGAGCTCCAGGTTGCCGATCGCGAGGTCGGCCTCGCTGATCAGCGGGCGGATGTGTTGGAAACAGGGGCTGTAGTTATATTCTTTGTTGGGCACGATTTCCGCGCTGCGGATTTGCGGCTCGTGGCCCATGATATCCCCTGCAAACAGGATGCGCAGCGTGTCCCCTTGGGCGGATAACGAACCGGCGAGGCAGAGACAGGCGGCGGTGCGTGCGAAACGGCGAAAAATAGCGAGCATAAGACGGAAAGACAGGTTTTTGCGTAAAGAACGCGGATTTTTTAGAATTTTGCAAGGCGATCTAAATTGATGGTGTATCGCAAGTATTTCGCCGCCTCCGGCGGCGAAATACAATAATGTTTGGCTGCCTGTTTTTTTGATTTTTTCTAAAAAAATCAAAAAAACAGGCAGCCAAACAAAATATTTTTTGCGTAACGGGGCTTTCACGGACTTATGATACACCCTCGGTATCCCGGGGATTTTTTTTCAAAAAAACACCTTTTCTAATATGGTAAAAAATACGCTGTTCATACTCCTTACATTGGTTGTCTTTGCCCTGGGCGCCTGGCTGGGCGCGCGCTTGCTGGGGCCGAAGCCCCGGCCTGTGGAAGAATCCACCGTCCTGCTGGAACGAATCCGGGAGGTATGTAAACTCACGACCGTGGAGGGGCAATTCTCGGAAATATACAACTACAACGAATACCAGGGCTATTTCACCTGGCTGTGGGACAAAAAAGTGCTGGTGCGCGTACAAGCCACCGTATCCGCCGGATACGACCTCGACAACCTACAACTCGAGTTGGACTCCGCCGCCCGGGTGGTTCGATTGCGCGCGCTGCCGGAGCCGCAGATCCTGAGTATAGATCATACGATGGATTACTATGACATTTCGAACGGACTGTTTACCGAATTTTCGGCGGAAGACTACAACCGTATCCATGCGCGCGCGAAGGCGCTGATCCGCGAACAGGCGCTGAAAAGCAATTT
>JAUMBL010000028.1:0-17164 GCA_032115775.1 Saprospiraceae bacterium
CGCTGGCGGATCGCGCGGCGCAGTGGGTGCAGTTTGCTTGGGATAAACCGGAACTGCCGTTTGCAAAACTGGCGGAAGCCAGCGGGGAAGCGCCGATTCCGCCGTACCTGAACCGCGCCGCAGAGGAAAGCGATAAAACAACGTACCAAACGGTGTATAGCAAGCACGAAGGCGCCGTGGCCGCGCCGACCGCCGGACTGCACTTCACGCCGGCGGTGCTGGAGCGCCTGCAGCGACAAGGGATCCAGATGGAGGAGCTGACGCTGCACGTCTCGGCAGGCACTTTCCGACCCGTGAAGGCGCAAAATGCCGTGGACCACGACATGCACGCCGAACAGGTGGCGGTGCGCCGGAGCAACCTGGAGGCGCTACTGGCCGGCCGGCCGGTCGTTGCCGTGGGCACTACCTCCATGCGCACGCTCGAAAGTATTTATTGGTACGGCGTGCAGCTGCTGGACAATCCGGCGGCCGATTTTCGCATCGAAAAACTGGCGCCGTATGCGTATGCGGGGCGGGCATTGCCGGATCTGCGCGATGCGGCAAAGGCCGTGCTGGATGCGATGGCGGCGCGGAATTTGGAGGAACTCTGGGGCAGCACGGAAATTTACATTTTTCCGGGCTATACGTTTCGGGTGGTGGACGCGTTGATTACCAATTTCCACCAGCCCTGCAGCACCTTGTTGTTGCTAATTTCGGCGTTTACCGGCGGGGATGCGTGGCGGGAAATTTATCTGGAAGCGTTGGCGCGCGATTATCGGTTTCTGAGTTACGGGGATTCGTCGCTGTTGTACCGCGGCTGACGCTATTTCGGCATCCGTTCAAAGAAGACGAAGCCGTTTTTCCGGTATAACTCGCGCACGTCGGGCAGCTCGGGCAAATCTTGTAAATTGGTCACCTTCGCCACAAAATACACCTTTTTGCCCGGATTGCCGCGGGAAAGGGTAGGGTAGTCGTCCACGGTGACGTCGCCCGGAACCGGCTGTTTTTGCGTATAAAACAAATGCGCATAGCTTTTGAACCCCACTGGTTTCACATAGCAATTTTCCCCTGCTTTGCTTTCGTAAAACTCAATGGCCGCGCGCTGGGAATACCCTTCGATATTACCGGCCACCATCAGGAGCGTGAGCGCGGCGAACATCGCGCCGCCGCTGAACAGTACTTCGGCGGATCGCCAGCCCTGAAAACGCCGCCAATAGTACCAGGCTGCCAGGCTGGATAATGCCAGGATAGCGCCCGGCAGCGCATGCAGCCAGCTCCAGGTCACGTCGGCTTCCAGGTTGCCCAAGGCAAAAGGATCGTTTTGGAACAAGGGTTTGATCCAATCCGTATGCTGTCCGATGACGGGCAGGGCCATGAGCGGCAGGCTGATGGCCAGCCCAAGCGCCGGCATTAGCCAGGTAGTGACGGCCGGCTTGACATTCCAGTGAATCATGCGCCAAACCGTCAGGGCGCCTAAATACGTGACGGGGAAATAGGCCATGGAGGAATAGTGCACGATTTTCGTGCGCACCAGGCTAAACAGGATCAGCACCACCCAAAACAAAATCTGCATCCAGGTGGCAAAATCTGCGCGCTTGCAGGCATCCAAGGTCTCCGACTCCATCACTTCGTCTTCCGGCTGGCGGTCGCCCCAAAGGTTCGGCAGCGCCAGCACCGATACGGGGAAACAGCCGAGCAGCAGCACCACGGCGTGGTAGCCCCAAAAACCGCCGTGCCCGCTGTCCTGGGTGGTGAGCAGTCGGATTTGGTATTCTATAAAAGTCTGAACAAACCAAGGGCCGTGCAGCGCGGTTTCTAAGCCGAACCAAACCAGCGACACCGAAGCGGAGGCCACAGAAAAAAGGATGAAGTGGCGCAGGAATCCCGGATTGCGAAATTTGTAGCGCGCGAAATAGAAGAACAAGACCAAAAAGGCGATCAGGTACGCCGTGGGGCCTTTCGCCAAAATGGCCAGTCCCAGGGCAATGCCGCCGAGTATCAGGTGCCGGTATCTTTCCCAGAGCCCCTGGGCATTTTTATGGGTAAAAAATTGCCATCTGAACGAAATGAAGCCATAAATACCCAGGAAAATCAGCAAATTGAACCACGGATCAATGATGCCGCTTCTGAAATAGAGGTGCGGCAGGATGCTGCCCAGCCAGGCCAGCGCCCACAGCCAGCCGAACATCCGGTCGTGCAGCCGGCGCCCGATATGAAAGACGGTGAGGAGCGTGAGCAGTCCGCACAGCGCGTTCGGAAACCGCGCAGCGAACTCATTGACGCCGAATAGGTGCATAGAAGCCGCCTGCATCCAGATAAAAAGCGGCGGTTTTTCCCAAAAAGGCTCAAAATCAATTTGCGGCCGGAGGTAGTCGCCCGTCAGCAGCATTTCCCGCGCGCACTCCGCGAAATTGATCTCGTCCCAGTCAAACAAATGGGCGCTGCCCAAAAAGGGCAGGAAAAACAACAGGGCTAAGCCTGCAATCAATAAATAATCGCGCCGCATTTAATGATAATTGGAAAACCTGGATAAAAGGGGTCGGTTCGATCAAATAATCCGCCGACAACCCAAAGAATTTATCCATCCAACAAAAAAAAAGCGCGAGGGTTCAATATCCGCCGCTTTTGGACTCGCCGATTCGGTTGAGCATATAAATGGTGAGTCCGATGGCCAGTCCCGGCGGCACGGCCAGCCACCAGGCCTGACGGTGTTGCACGACATTTTGCAGCAGGCTTCCCCAGGAAATGCCCTGAAAATCTTGTCCGCCAAAACCGAGGAATGACAAAGAGGCTTCCAACAAAATGGCGTTCCCCACGCCGAAGGCGCAGACTACCAGCGCCGGCCTCAGGGCGTTGGGCAGGGCATGTCGCCAGAGCACCTGCAGTTCCGGCAAACCCATACCGCGGGCGGCGGCGATGTAGTCCATTTCCCGGATGCGCAGCATTTCGGCGCGGATGAACTGCGCCACATCGGTCCAGCTGAACAATCCGATCAGGCCGATCATCAGCCAGGTGGACTGCCGCGCGCTCATGGCCGCCAGCGTTACGATCAGGATGAGTCGCGGAACGGCGTTAAAAATTTCCGCTGCGCGCATGATTAGCAGGTCGGCAGGCAGTCCGATTAGGGTATTTCCGATGCCGCGGTGCGCGAGCAGCAGGCCGACGGATCCGCCGGTCAGAGCCCCGGCTCCGGCCGGGAGCAGGGCGTAGCGCATCGGCCAGCCGGTTTGCGGTAAAATCCAGGTCCAGACGGCGCCGATTGCCAATCCCAGGAGGCTGCCTGCCAGGACGCCGCGTCGCATTTTCAGCCGGTTGTCGCCGAAATATCCGGCAACGCCGCCGAGCAGCAGTCCCAGGCCGAAAGCGGCCAGGGTGGCCAGGGCGCCGGTGAGCAGGGCGATGCGCGCGCCGGCAATCATTCCGGCGGCCACATCGCGCCCTTGCGCGTCGGTACCCAGCCAGTGCCGGAAGCGGGGCGGCAGATCGGGATGCGGCGTGCCGGGCGGCGCCAGGTTGCAGCCTGGGCGGGGAAACCATTCCCCCGGCGTAAATGGGATGGGGGCAAACACGGCGGATTGGTACGGGTAGCGCTTCCATTCCAAGGGATCGCGGGCGATCGAATCGAGTACGGGGATGCCGTAGGGGCGTTCCGGCGCGGCATAGATCAGGCGCAGGCCCGGAAAATACGCCGCGTCCCCGATCCGGCAGTACAGCGGCCTGCCGTTTGCCAGAAAATGTTGCCCGATTGCCAGGAAACCCAGCAAGGCCAGCCAGCCCCAGGCGGCGCGCAGGTGGCGTTCAGTCCTGCCGCTTTGCATGGGTGTTCGGTTTGTCGAAAGGAAAAATAAGATTGCGCGCCACCGACTTTGCTGCTACGCGCGTTCGCGCGAAGCCCAACAGGAATCCGCCGCCGCCGGCGCCGCAAATTTTGAATGCGAGGTCTGGATTTTGCAGGTTGGCAGACCAAAATTCTTGCAGGCCGGGAGGGATCATCGGCGTAAAATGCGCGATTTGCAGCCGGGAGAGGGTGCGCAACGCGGGCCAAAAAGCGGCCGAGTCGGCTTGCGCCCAGGCATCCATCACCTGGGCGTGTGCAGGAAGATATTCTTGGCGGAGCATACCGCCGAAATCGGTCGTTTGCACGGCGTCTAAAAACCAGCGCACCAGCGTGCCGGTTTGCCTGGGTACGCCGGAATCGAGTAGAAATACAACCGGCGCTTCGTCCTGCTTCCAGTCGGCGCCTTCGAAAATCTGCACGTCGGCTTCGCGGGTGATGCGCAAGGGACGGTTGAGGTAACTAGTCAGGGGATCCAGTCCGGAACTCTGCCCGTGGAACCAGGATTCCATTGCGGCAAAAATTGCTTTTAGCCGGGCGGGGTCGGTTTCTTTTTTTCGGACATACCGGCTGTACACGGCCGCGCACAAGGCGCCGGAGCTGCCCAGGCCGTAGCCCATCGGAATATTCGACTCGAAGCAAAGCCCGGACCGCAAATCCGCTTCCAGTTTGGCGCGATTCACGCCGGCTTGCGCCAGCGCTTCGCTGCGCGCGAAATTCGGATCAATCGGGTGGGGGCAGAGTCGGTCGGCTGATTTGCGCCAGCGACCGGAAAAAGCGGCGATCGGCATCGCCAGTGCGGGCGCGCCGAGGAGCAGTACGTACTCTCCAAAAAGCAATAATTTTGCGGGAAAATGCTTCACCGGGCGAAGTTCGGGAAAGATATTTAAAAAACGGGGACAGATTGCGGCTTTTCATCCAGCGAGCGGTGGGAAAAAATTTTGCAAACGTAACTTTCAAAGGGTACACATTTTTGTTAGTAACCGGCGAATCTTGCATGACCCATTCAAAATGACTTCGGAGTGGTCAAATATTGGTAGAACACTTTCAAACAATCCGTACTTTTGCACGTTTTACAGGCCAAAACAAGGCAACATTTACCTAACCATTCGATATCGCTTGTAT
The DNA here is from genome assembly GCA_032115775.1 of Saprospiraceae bacterium. Taxonomy (GTDB): domain Bacteria; phylum Bacteroidota; class Bacteroidia; order Chitinophagales; family Saprospiraceae; genus M3007. The sequence continues at coordinate 4,940 of JAUMBL010000028.1, forward strand.
ATGTCGCAATTTTCACATCCAGATCGCTTTGAACGCCGCCACATCGGGCCCGGCGAGGCAGAAACCCGGGCCATGTTGGAGGCTCTGCAGGTGGAATCCCTCGATCAACTGATTCAAGAAACCGTACCCGACGCGATTCGCCTCCAAAAGCCGCTGCAATTGCCGGCGCCGCTGTCGGAATTCGAATACCTCGGCGAGTTGAAAAAAATTGCGGCGAAAAATAAAGTGTTCCGCAATTACATCGGCCTGGGGTACCACGGCACGATCACGCCGAGCGTTATTTTGCGCAACGTATTTCAAAATCCGGGTTGGTACACGCAATACACGCCGTATCAGGCAGAAATCGCACAGGGTCGCTTGGAGAGCTTGCTGAATTTTCAGACGATGGTGAGCGACCTGACCGGCCTGCCGATCGCAAACGGTTCGTTGCTCGACGAAGCCACGGCGGCTGCGGAGGCGATGCACATGTTTTATGCGGAGCGCAATAAAAGATCCAAGGACGGGGAAGAACTCAAGGAGTTTTTTGTTTCGGACACGGTTTTCCCGCAAACAATTGACGTATTGCGCACGCGCGCTGAGGCATACGGCATTCGCCTGGCGATCGGCGACTGGAAATCCTACGAATGTACGCCGCAAACTTTCGGCGCGTTGCTGCAATATCCCAATGCGCACGGCAGCGTGGAGGATTATCGCGCTTTTGTAGAAAAAATGAAGGCAGGCGGCGTCTATGTATGCGTTGCGGCGGATATTCTCAGTTTGGCCCTGCTCAAACCGCCGGGCGAATGGGGCGCTGATTGCGCCGTGGGCAATACGCAGCGTTTCGGCGTGCCGATGGGTTTTGGGGGGCCGCATGCGGCGTATTTTGCCTGCTCGGAGGAGTTCAAACGCCTGATTCCGGGTCGGATCATCGGCGTGTCTGTGGATGTAAAAGGCAAACGCGCCTTGCGCATGGCTTTGCAAACGCGGGAACAGCATATCCGTCGGGAAAAGGCGACTTCGAATATCTGCACGGCCCAGGCTCTGTTGGCCAATATGGCGGCGATGTACGCCGTGTACCACGGCCCGGAAGGCGTCAAGGCCATTGCCCATCGTACGCACAAAATGGCTGCTTCCCTGGCTGCCGCCCTTGAAACGGCGGGTTTTCCCGTGTTGAATAATTATTATTTTGATACCCTTTTGGTGGCGGCAAAAGAGGCGGATATCCGCCCGCAGGCAGAAGCGGCGGGCATTAATTTTTTCTATTCGGATAAAGGCGTACAGATCAGTCTCGACGAAACAGTGACTGCCGCCGATTTGGCGGATATTGCCGGCGTATTCGGGGCGCAGATTGCCGCCGAAGTTGAGCACGCGGCCGTCCCCGACGTCCTGCGCCGCGAGACGCCTTACCTGACGCACCCGGTTTTTAACGCCTACCACACGGAAAGCGATATGATGCGCTATATCAAGCGCTTGGAGAACCGGGATTTGTCGCTCATGCACTCCATGATCTCCCTCGGCTCCTGCACGATGAAATTGAACGCCGCGACCGAGATGATTCCGGTCAGCTGGGAGGCTTGGGCCAATATCCACCCCTTTGCACCGACCGATCAAACGGCCGGGTACCAACAGATCATTCGCGAATTGGAGCAGTATCTGTGCGAGGTAACGGGTTTTGACGCCTGCTCGCTACAGCCCAATTCCGGCGCGCAGGGCGAATACGCCGGCCTGATGATCATTCGAGCCTATCACCACGATCGGGGTGATACCCACCGCAATGTAGCGCTGATTCCTTCCTCTGCGCACGGCACCAACCCGGCCAGCGCCGTGATGGCCGGCATGGAGGTGATCGTCGTCGGCTGCGACGAGCGCGGCAATATTGATTTGGCAGATTTAAAAACAAAGGCCGAACAGCACAGCGAACGCCTCTCCTGCCTGATGGTGACGTATCCGAGTACCCACGGGGTGTTCGAGACGGCGATCAAAGAGATTTGCGATACCATCCACCGGCACGGCGGGATGGTGTATATGGACGGTGCGAATATGAACGCCCAGGTGGGCGTCACCAGCCCGGCAGCGATTGGCGCCGACGTATGCCACCTGAATCTGCACAAGACCTTTGCGATTCCGCACGGCGGCGGCGGGCCGGGTATGGGGCCGATTTGCTGCAACAACCACTTGGCGCCTTACCTGCCTAAGCACGTTCTGGCAGATACCGGCGGCGAGCGCGGCGCCACGGCCGTCAGCGCCGCGCCCTGGGGCAGCGCCAGCATCCTGTTGATTTCTTACGCCTATATTCGGATGTTGGGCTCGGAAGGCGTGACCAACGCCACGCGTTACGCCATTCTCAATGCGAATTACATGAAAATGCGGCTGGAAGGCGCCTATCCGGTACTTTACACCGGTGAAATGGGACGCGCTGCACACGAACTCATCCTTGATCTTCGGCCTTTTAAATCCTTGGTGTCTGCCGAAGACGTGGCCAAGCGCCTGATGGATTACGGGTTCCACGCGCCGACGTTGTCGTTCCCTGTTGCGGGTACGATCATGATCGAACCCACGGAGAGCGAAAGCAAAACGGAGCTAGACCGGTTCTGCGACGCCCTGCTGGCCATCCGCAAGGAAATTGATGAGATTGCCGCCGGCACGGCAGATGCGCATAACAACGTGTTGCACAATGCCCCGCACACACTGGATGCAGTCAGTGCCGATAATTGGGCATACCCGTACAGCCGGGAAAAAGCCGCTTTCCCCCTGCCGTACTTGCGCGAGGGCTGGAAATTCTGGGCGACCGTCAGCCGGATTGATCAGGCGTACGGCGACCGGAATTTGGTGTGCGTTTGTCCGCCGATCGAGGCGTATGCCTGAAAACAGGTGTTCCCCACAAGCGACCGCTTGTGGGGAACACCGGTCTCCCACGTTGCCGCCTATTTCGGGCGTTTACCTGCGTTCAGGAATTCTTGATAGGCTTTGAGATTGTCCCATTCGCCATTGGCGGCCAGCAGCGCTTGAGCCGACCAGGTACCTGGATCGTGCAGCGCATAGCGCGAGCCGGCCTCCCGTAATATTTCCTTGAGATGCGCCACCGGCGTACGGTACAGTTCGCCGTAAGTGTGAATCCCGTTTTTATACAATATTTCTTCTATTTTCGGACCGATGCCCTCGACCAGTTTGAGGTCGTCTCGCGGGCCGGCCATGACGTATAGGGGAACGACTTCTTCCGGTTCGTCCGTCGAGGGCGGGTCTATGCGTTCCTGTTCTGAAGCCGGCAGGATCGAGGTTGGCGCAATTGTTTCGGCTGCCGCTTTCGGCGGTTCTGGCGGCGGCGTATTAGGCAGCGGTTCTGGTTCGTACGGTATTTCGGAGACGATGGCATCTGCTTCGTCGTAATTGCCGGGCTGCACCGGTTCCTGTGCCGGCCAGGTTGCTTCTTGGAAATAGGTGTTTTCCGGTTTGGGCGTTGCGGGTATTTCCGGGATTGGTTCCGGCGCGGGTATTGCCGGTGCGACGATTTCCAGCGCGGGTTGGTCATTACCATCGGGTGTGGCGGCCAGGCCGAGTTCCATCATCAGCCGCCGGTTTTCAGCGGCCATGATTTTGAGGCGTTCTTCCCGGGCGTTGTTTTGATCCTGGAAAAAGCGCGCTTCATCCAGGGCGAGCGCGCGTTTGGATTGTAAATCGGCGGATTGCGCTTCCAGGTCGATGACTTTACTCTTTAGTTGTTCGTTTTCGCTGCGCAAAACGCCGACTGCGGCGCCCAGGCTATCGAATTCGAGGCGCATCGCGTCGGATTGCTGCTTAAATCGGCTCCACAGAATCCAACCCAGCCAGAGGCCGAAAATGAACGCGACGCCGAGCATAATAAAAATCTCGAACGTGTGGCTGACAAAAGAGCCTGTGCCGGGGCCGAGGGTAACACTTTGTGCGAACATGAAGAGGTTGGTTGAGTGTTTAATTATCAGATACTTACTCTATTTCCAGTCGGCGATTCAGGTATCGGCCTTCCGGGGTATCGTTGCTTTCGATCGGCCTGCTTTCACCTTGGGAGCGGCAGGCGATTTGTTTGTCGGGCACGCGTTTCGCGACCAGCAGGTCTTTTATTTTCTGCGCTTGTTGCAAGCCGCGTGTGCGGTTTTGTTCAGCGTCTCCCACCATATCGGTATGCCCGGTGATCGTCACGGATCGGCCGGATTCGAGTAGGTACTGCGCCAGTTTTTTCAGGTAGGGATCCAGTTCGGCGGATTTTTTGTTCAGGTTGTAATTATGGGGGAGATAGATTCGCACCCGGGCACCGGTGCGTTCGATGCAAGGGCGATCCAGTTTATTAGGCGCCTTTGCCAGCGTTCCGGATGGCGCGGGGAATCCGGCGTCTGCAGCAGCAGGGGATTGTTTGTTGGGCTGCGGATTGCTTTCAGGAAACGCTTCCACGGGCGGCGGCGCGTTTTGTTCCGAAGCGCGGGTGGGTATCGGCGCTTCCGCCACGGGCGAATTTGGGTCGCAGCACCCTTTGATGATACATGCGTACCAATACCAACAGAGAAGCGACCAAACGGCAAACAAAGCGAGTATTAAGTATTTTGGCTGCATATTCGGACTGTGATTGGCAGTCGGGGTAAAAGTAACAGATTTTTACAATATCAAAGTTCGTTATTTAAAAAATATGCCGCCGCATACTGCATCTTTGCGGTTTGAAATCCCGGCAATGGATACAATACAGTTTAATGATTTTTTAAAAATCGAAATTCGCGTGGGCACGCTGCTTGAGGTATCGGCATTTCCCCAGGCGCGAAAACCAGCCTACCGTTTGCGGATAGATTTTGGGCCGGAAATCGGCATTCGGCAGAGCAGCGCGCAGATTACCGCTTTATACGAACCGGATGCACTGGTCGGCCGGCAGGTATTGGCCGTGGTGAATTTTCCGCCCAAGCAGATTGCCACCTTTATCTCCGAAGTCTTGGTGCTCGGATTGGAACAAGCAGACGGTAGCGTTGTTTTAATACAGCCTGAGCAGGCGGTACCGAACGGCTTGCGGTTGAGCTAGCGGTTGAAATTGCGTATGGCTTAAGAGCATGGTTGGATTTTTCTCGCCGAGTCAAAAATGGTTCGTTTTTCACCATTTTTTACCTATTTTCAGTCATGTAGCCCCGGCTATGCTCCTTCAAAAAGGCAAAAACTGACAAAAAATGCCCCTATTTTTGCCTTTGGCAGAAAATTCCAAATATGCTTTAAGATCGTTTATCAGCCGTATTTTGTCAAGCGATTTGCATATCGTTTTCAGATTCAATCGAGTATCTTTTTTATTAAAAAACAGTCAGCATTTTACATAGTACAGGATAATGATGGAAAAAAAAGCGGAATCGCAAAAAAAAATATCCCGTGAAAACCTGCGGGATGCCTTGGGGATTTTTGAATTTGTGCGGCCTTATCGCGTGCAATTTTGGGTGGGCATGGGGTTGCTTTTTTTATCCAGCAGCGTTTTTATGGTTTTTCCGTGGGTAGTGGGCGTAATGTTGGATGTGGCTCAGGGCAGGGCGGTGTTGGGCGATCTCAATTTGCCCAAAATTGCATTTTTGTTGTTAGGGGTGCTGATCGTGCAGGGCGTCATTTCGTACGCCCGCGTACAGCTTTTTGCGCAGGTCAGCGAGCGCGGTACGGCAGATATCCGCTTGGCGTTGTACCAGCGCTTGATTTCGCTGCCCGTGGTTTTTTTTGAACGCAGCAGAGTAGGGGAGTTGGTCAGCCGGCTGACGACCGATCTGGAAAAGCTGTACAATACCTTGTATTTTATTTTGGCGGAGTTTGTGCGGCAAATCATTTTATTGATCGGCGGGATTCTTTTTTTGGCTTGGCAGACGCCGAAATTGGCCGGCATCATGTTGGCGATTATTCCGATCATCGTAGTCGGAGCGATGGTATTCGGGCGGTACGTTCGGCGCTTGTCGAAGCAGCGGCAGGAAATTTTAGCGGAAACAAACACCATTTTGGACGAGACCCTGCAATCTATTCATGCCGTGAAAGCTTTTGCCAACGAGTTGTTCGAGGTGGGGCGTTTTCGGCAGACCAACAACCGCGTGGTGCAGGTTTCCTTGAAATATGCCGGCGGGCGTGCAGTCTTTTCCGTATTCATCATCACGGTTTTGTTCGGCGCCTTGTTTTTTGTAATTTGGATGGGCATGCGGATGGTGCAGCAGGGTGAGATTACTGCCGGGCAGTTGATTTCCTTTGTGACGTTCACGGCAGTGATTGGCGGCGCGATTGCCGGTTTGGGGAATTTTTACTCCGAGTTGGTCGGCGCGGTAGGCGCTACCGAGCGCGTGCGGGAGATACTGCGGGCCATACCCGAGACCGAGAGTCGCTCTGAGGTTCGGCTTCCTGCCGGTCGGCTGGACGGGGACATTGAATTTCGGGAGGTGCATTTTTCCTATCCGACCCGGCCCGATGTAGAAGTGCTCAAAGGGGTTTCGATGCGTATTCGGGCGGGGCAGAAAGTGGCGGTGGTTGGGCAGAGCGGCGCCGGAAAATCCACGATCATGCAATTATTACTGCAATTTCACCAGGTTTCCCGGGGTGAAATTGTGATTTCCGGGCAGAAAATTGACGATTTTGAGTTGACTTCCTATCGGAGTAACTTTGCGATTGTGCCGCAGGAGGTCATCTTATTCGGCGGTACGATTCGGGAGAATATCCTGTACGGCAAGCCGGGCGCCGGCGAGGAGGAGATTATCGAAGCGGCGCGGAAGGCCAACGCCTGGAATTTTATCCAGTCTTTCCCGGAGGGATTGGATACGGTGGTAGGAGAGCGCGGCATCAAACTGTCCGGCGGACAGCGCCAACGGATTGCTATCGCCCGCGCCATTCTGCGCGATCCCGCGATTTTGCTGCTCGACGAAGCCACTTCCTCCCTGGACGCCGAGAGTGAAAAGCAGGTGCAAGAGGCGCTCGACAACCTGATGGAGGGGCGCACGAGCATTATTGTGGCGCATCGGTTGGCGACCATTCGGGAGGCCGACTGCATTTACGTCCTCGATAAGGGGCGGATTATTGAACAGGGAACCCACCAGGAATTGTCCGGAGTCGAAAACGGATTATACAGCAGTTTGGCCCGGCTGCAGTTTGAGCCCGGGCGGGAACGGGAAGAAAATTAAAAACAAGCTACTGATCTGCCGCTGTCGGCTACGTAGTGACAAAAGACAAACTTATGATATCTATTCTGATCGTACTTGCCTTTGTGATAGGTTATGCGCTGATTGCCTTAGAGCATCCGCTAAAAATTGACAAAGCGGCGACGGCCGTGCTTACCGGCGTGGTTTGTTGGGTCTTGTTGGTGTTGGGATTTGAGTCTATGCCCTTATTCAGCGCTGCGGAAGCTGTGCCGGCCGGGGTGGAAAATCCGGCGGCGTATATTGATCACGCTTTATTTGAGCATTTAGGCGAGGTAGCCGGGATCTTATTTTTTCTGTTGGGCGCGATGACAGTGGTGGAACTGATTGACGCGCACGACGGTTTTCGGGTGATTACCGAGCGGATTACCACGACCAACCGGGTTCGGTTGCTGTGGATACTTTCCCTGGTTTCCTTTTTTCTATCGGCTGTTTTGGACAACCTGACCACGGCCATCGTGATGAGCGCGCTGCTTCGGCGGCTTGCGAGCCGGAAGGAGGATATGTGGTTGCTTGCCGGTTTTGTCATCATTGCCGCCAACGCCGGGGGCGCTTGGTCGCCGATTGGCGATGTGACTACGATCATGTTGTGGATAGGCGGGCAGGTGAGCGCGTCGAACGTGATCAAAACATTATTTGTTCCGTCGCTGATCAGCATCTTTGTGCCATTGATAATTGCTTCTTTTTTGATGAAGGGCAACGTTAAAAAACCGGCGCATCAGGAAGAGGGCAGCCACGGCTACCTGACCACCCCGCGGCAGCAGCGGATTATCTTCGCGCTGGGCGTACTGAGCCTGCTATTCGTGCCTTTTTTTAAGAGTCTGACGCACCTTCCCCCGTTTTTGGGCATATTATTCGGCTTAGGCGTTCTTTGGGTTGTGACAGAGCTCATGCACCACGATCACGAGTCGGAGAGCCGGAAGACGCTCACGGTGGTGGCGGTCTTGCGTCGGATCGATACGCCGAGCATTCTATTTTTTCTGGGTATTTTATTGGCGGTTGCGGCATTGGAGACTTCCGGGCATCTTCGGTTGATGGCCGGGGTACTCGATCGGACATTGGGGAATATTTATGCGATCAACACCCTAATAGGGTTATTATCTGCTATTGTGGACAACGTGCCGCTGGTGGCTGCGACGATGGGGATGTATCCGCTGTCGCAGTTTCCGATGGATCACCCGTTTTGGGAACTATTGGCGTATTGTGCCGGCACAGGCGGCAGCGTACTGATTATTGGTTCTGCCGCCGGAGTTGCGGCCATGGGCGTGTTGAAGATTGATTTCATTTGGTATTTGCGGAAAATAAGTTTGTATGCCTTGTCGGGGTATTTTTCGGGTATTTTGGCGTATTATTTATTTTCGTAACTATTTCGCCTCCTCCGGCGGCGAAATAAAATGATGTTTGGGCGCTTTTTTTTGATTTTTTCTTAGAAAAAATCGTAAAAAGCGCCCAAACAAAATATTTTTGTAACTATTTAGCCGGTCGCGTCTGAGATGATACTAAGAATTAATAATCACAGAAATTCCGAGGGCGTTCTTCCAAACCGTTCTTTAAATCTTTTTGTAAAATAGCTGCCATGGTCCAGTCCGACGGCATTTGCGACTTCTGCGACGGTCAGGTACACTTGATTTTCGAGGAGATACCGTGCTTTATTCATTCGGGCTTCCGTGAGGTATTCGTGCGGTGATCGTCCGGTGTACGTTTTAATTCGGTTTCTGAAAGTACGTTCGCTTTCTGCCATTTGGAAGGCGAGGTCAGACACTTTTATATGTGATCCGGCAATATTTTTTCCGATTACCGCGTCGAGTTCTTTCAACCAGCGCGCGCGGAAGGAGTCTTCCGGTTCTTGCGCATAGGTTAGGGCGGTTTGCGCCGAGTTGCCGTAGATTGTTTTTCTGCGTTGGTTATTTGTGAGCATAGTAGCGATACGGGCAAGTAACTCGTCATTTTCGAAGGGTTTGGTGACGTAGCCGTCCACGCCCATGCGCAGTGCTTGCATTACTTGCGGTTTTTCCGAGTGTGCGGTAAGAAATATTACGGGCGTCAGGTTTTGTTTTTTTTCCCGGAGGCTGTAGAGGAGTTCGAGGCCGTCCATTTCCGGCATGACGAGATCACTGACGATTAAATCGACTTCGGTTTGATCTAACCATTCGAGGGCTTCCCGTCCATTGGATACGAAAGTGAGTTGGTATCGTTCTGCGAGCAGTTCAGAGAGATAGGCGCGCATATCTCCATCGTCTTCTGCTACGAGTATTTTCCCGGCGATTTTGCCGGGGGCTCCGAGTTCCTTGCTGCTAAATTGGTCAAGCATATAAACATAATTTAGTTGTTTAGCGCTAGAAGCATGGGCGCCGGACAATCCGGATCCCGCCGGGTTTTTGCCACAAAGTTGCGCAAATGCGTGGGGGTAAATCGGCGGGATGATGCAAGAAATCGGTAATTACAAATCGGATTAATCGGAAGTATATTTCTTTAAAGAAGGGGGAAGGCCGGTGCGATGAGCGGATTTGGGCTCTGTTTGGATTTCAAACAAGGGATTCGCACCTGAAAAGTTGTTCCCTGATTTTGGGTGCTTTCTGCTGTAATATCGCCGCCGAGTGCGCGGGCGCAGGCGCGGCTGGCGGCCAGTCCGAGGCCGAGGCCTTTTGTTTGTTTGTCGGCGGGCGCTCGGAAGAGCGGTTCGAAGACGAGTTCAAGATATTCCGGGGCGATACCGACACCTGTATCGCGGACGGTTATTATCAGTGCGACATCCGGCGAGGTATCCAATTCGAGGGTTATATTTCCGCCCTGCGGCGTGAATTTTAGGGCATTTTGGAGGAGATTATCGAGGATTCTTTCCAGCTTTTCGGTATCGGTATGTACGACTAGGGAATCGGGTAGTCGTTGTTCTAGTTGGAACGCGATATTATTTTTTTCGGCCTCCATTTCATACTCCTTGAAAATGGCCGACAGGCAGGATGTCGCCTCAATCGGCTGGATTTTCAGCGGTATTTCATTGGCTGCGAGTCGGGTAATTTCCAGTATATCATCTATTAAGCGGTTAACTTTTTGTGCGTTGCGCAGAATACGCTGTAACTGCCCTTTTTGTATTTCCGACAAATTAGGTGCAAAGAGCAACTCGGCTGTTGGACCGATAATAAAGGACAGCGGGTTTCGGAGGTCGTGGCTGATATGTTGGAATGAACGAATTCTCCCTTCATGAAGGTGTTGGAGCGCCTCCAGGCGTCCGGCGAGTTGGTCTCGTTCTTGTTTAAATTGACATGTTTTTTCATGTGCGGTTTGGGCCTGTTGGGTTTGTTGCGGAGTCCTGCGCACGCGCGCGTCAAATGCTGTTGGTATCCAACAAAGCGCGCGCCGTTTAGTAATTGCAATAAATGCAAATAATTGGCTGATTAGGTGATGAATCATCATAAAAACTTGGTTTCGCGTGATTGCGATGCATAGTGGTATTTGCGCTGAGTAGGCGCCCGGCGATATTATTCTAAGGCTATGTAGGGAAACATTAATATTCATCCGAGCCTCGGAGCGCATAAAGTTATGTGGCGATTTTTTAAAATCCATTCATTTTTCGCCAATTTTCCGAATAGTGCCAAATTAATGCCGATTTTTTGCATAGCCGTATAGCGGTGTGTGCAATTGCCGAATCGTTTCCGGTTTTTTCCGAATACTTCCGGGTGTACTGCGTCCCTTTGCAGCACCCAAATTTTGGGTGACGATTCATCATTTACATTCCATGCAATACCCAATTTTTTCTTTGGCTGCGCGGCCGCCCTGACGGCTGTTGATCGCTTGGGCTCATACGAGTCCATTCATGTAACCTCACCATTCATTAACCTGTATAACCACTTTTTTTTCTCATGGAACAAAGTAACCTTAATTTACCGTTCGCCGCCCTACCTGTGCGGGTTTCAAAAATCCTATTATGTACCTTGATTGCAACGTACGGCGTACTCTGCGCACCGCTTTCAGCCCAAACACAGATCGGATCGGATCTAGACGGCGAGGCGCCGACTGATCTATCCGGCCAGGCGGTTGCCTGTTCTGCAGACGGCTCCGTTATTGCTATCGGAGGGCTTCAGAACGATGGAAACGGCGGTAATTCCGGCCATGTACGCGTCTATGTCTGGAACGGAACTGCTTGGATCCAACGCGGGAGCGATCTGGACGGCGTATCCGGTTCGGATACGTATGGTGCTGCTGTAGCGTTATCGGCAGACGGCGCCATTGTGGCAATTGGGGCGCCTGAAAATGACGGCAACGGTACCAACTCCGGCCACGTTCGTGTCTTTTTTTGGAATGGTAGCGCCTGGGTTCAACGCGGTAGCAATTTAAACGGTGAAGCAGCCGGCGATCTGAGTGGCTCTTCCGTGTCGTTGTCCTCGGATGGACTCCTGCTCGCAATCGGGGCGCCCCAAAATGACGGCAGTGGCAGCAACGCCGGTCATGTACGCGTATTTTTCTGGAATGGCAGTACATGGATTCAACGCGGCGCCGATATTAACGGCGAAGCGACCCTGGATGAATTTGGCGGGCGGGCAGTTGCCCTGTCTGCAGCCGGAAATATCCTCGCTGCAGGGGCTCGATCAAATGATGGCGCAGGCTTTAATGTAGGTCATGCGCGCGTGTTCGAATGGAATGGCAGCGCCTGGATTCAACGCGGCGGTGATATTGACGGCGAGGGCGAAAGTGATAACTTTGGCGTGGCTTTGGCGCTGTCATCCGGCGGATCAGTCCTGGCGGTTGGCGCAAACCAAAACGACGGGGCAGGCGCCAATGCCGGTCATACGCGGGTGTTCTCCTGGAATGGCAGCGCATGGATTCAGCAAGGTGCTGATATAGACGGCCAAGCAGCCGGCGATGAGTCGGGTATTTCTGTGGCGCTCTCTGCCGATGGCTCTTTGCTAACAATCGGAGAGCATAGAAATGATGCAACAGGTCCGAATTCCGGTCAAGTACGGCTGTTTGCTTGGAACGGCAGCGCTTGGACTCAGCGCGGCTCAGCCATTGCAGGTGAAGCGGCCGGCGATGAATTCGGACGCGCTGTAGCGCTTTCCGACGCCGGCGACATCCTTGTGATCGGCGGCCC
>JAUMBL010000029.1:0-66648 GCA_032115775.1 Saprospiraceae bacterium
GGTATCGCGCACGGTAATAATTTGCGTGGCCGCTGCCGAATTACCGCAGTTGTCCACGGCGCCCCAAGTGCGCGTCAGGATATAGCTATCCGGGCACTGGCCGTTTTCGCGGGTTTCGCCGAGATAGTTTATCGTTGTTTGCTGGTCGCAGTTATCGGTCGCGGTGGGCGTGCCTGGCGCGGGGACGGCATTGCATTCGACCGTTACATTTTCCGGCACGTTTGCGAACACCGGCGCTTTGGTATCGCGCACGGTAATAATTTGCGTGGCCGCTGCCGAATTACCGCAGTTGTCCACGGCACCCCAGGTGCGCGTCAGGATATAGCTATCCGGGCACTGGCCGTTTTCGCGGGTTTCGCCGAGATAGTTTATCGTTGTTTGCTGGTCGCAGTTATCGGTCGCGGTGGGCGTGCCTGGCGCGGGGACGGCGTTGCATTCGACCGTTACATTTTCCGGCACGTTTGCGAACACCGGCGCTTTGGTATCGCGCACGGTAATAATTTGCGTGGCGACAGCGGTATTACCGCAGTTGTCCAGCGCCGTCCAGGTGCGAAGAAGGATGAATTCATTTTCACAGGGGCTGTTCACGCGCGTTTCACCGTTGTAAAAGACTTCTGGCAGCGGGTCGCAAAGATCCGTTGCCGACGGCATTCCCGGCGACGGGATCTCGCTGCATTCCACCGTCAGATTAATGGGCATATTCGTGAGTAACGGCGCTTTCGTATCGCGTACCACAATTGTTTGAGATACAGAGGCGGAGTTGCCGCAAGCATCGGTAGCAGTCCAAGATCGTGTGAGAAGATACTGATCCGCACAATTTCCATTGATCCGGGACTCTCCGTTATAGGATACAACCGGCTGTTCGTCACAGTTATCGGTTGCTATTGGTACGGCAGGTTCTGGGATTTCGCCGCAGTCAACCGTCACATCTGCAGGTTTGCTGGGGAAGATTGGCGATTTGATATCCCGTATGGTAATAACTTGCACGGCGGATGCCAGGTTATTACAGCCATCTTCGACCAGCCAGGTACGAAGCAGCGTTCCGGTTCCACTGCAACCATTTAGCGCGGCGGCATTATCAAAGAACTGGATCGAGGCTATCCCGCTGCAATTATCGAATGCCTGGGCGACATTTCCGGTCAGTTGCAGGTTATTCGGGTCTTGCTCGCAACTGATGGTCAGATTGGCCGGCGGCGCAAAAATAGGCGCAGTATCATCCAGGATATGATAGACGTATTCGAACGGTTGGGGTTGTGCGTTTCCGCAGGCATCGCGAATTTTGAATTGCACCCGGATCGTGCGCTGACAGGGCAGCAGTGTATTGTCCACCAGGATAGAAAGCACTTCAATTTCAAGCGATTGCTCCCCGGAGCAATTATCCGTCAGACAGCCTGCCAATCCGGTTACGGAAAATCCGGCTATTGTCCAGCCGTTGTTTACCGTGAGCAAATCGCCGACTTTCAGGCTGATCCCAGCGTCGGCTGGACAATCGTAGCCGTCGCTGGTCAGAATATTCAGCGGCTGGATGTGGCAAGTCGGGTCGTAAACCGGTGGTGTAGTATCTATAAGTGTGATAATTTGAGTAGATGATACGACATTTTGGCAGATATCAGCGGTAGTCCAGGTGCGAATGATCGTTCCTGTACCGTTGCAGCCAGTTAATCCGGTGCGATCATCGGTGTATTGTACATTTGGATTGCCGCAATGGTCGGTAGCGACCGCCTCGCCGAGGAGGGTCAGATCGGCGAGGTCTGTTTCGCAGCTTACGGTGACGTCGGCGGGTTTGAGGAGTGCCGGCGGCGTCAAATCATTTACAAGAATTTGCTGCACGCAACTCGCGGAATTGCCTGCTTGGTCGAACACGGTGAAAGTTCTGGAGATGGTCGTCGGACAGGCGCCGGTTGCGGCATCCTGATAGGTCATAACCGGTGCGAGGGCGCAATTGTCGCCGCCGCTGCCGTCCAGATGCTCGAAATCAACAAAATTAATCTGCGCCGGGCCGGCGCTGTATTGCAGGCCGGGGGCGTCACTTGGGCCGCAGCCCTCAACGGATACGGCCTGCGGGCAAGTGATTGTCGGGGGAACTGCATCAGTAAGCGACAGAACGATGGTCACAAAGAAGGTTGTTCCGGGGCAGTTGCCACCGTCTGGCGTCACCGCGTAGGTGACTGTCTGGGGGGCGGGTCCGGTGAGCGTTAGGATATCCGTGATAAAATCACCGGCCTGGGGGGTGAGTGATTCTCCGAATACATTCGGATTGTCTGCGACTGCCACCCAGGTGAAATCGGCATTCACGCCGTTTCCGAGCGTATTCAGATTATTTTGCAAATCGTAGTTTATTGGAAGGCCGCTGCAGTCGGCGGATTGATCATTTCCGCCTATGGGGCCGTTCTCGACCCGTACGGTAGCCTTAACAGGATCGCCGGTACAGCCTGCGCCGCTGACAGGGGTCACGGTAAAGACCGTAGCTTCCGGGAGGCCGGTGGTACTGACCGGATTTCCCGTAATTGGCGCGGTAGCGCCGGCATTGGGCAATCCGGTGACCAGCAGGGTATTGCTTCGAGACCAGTTGAAAGTGGCGCCGGATACACTATTCAGGTAGCCGATTGTGATCGGTGTAATCGACGCGCCGGAACAGACCGTCTGGCTAGTGGGTGAAGCAAACACGACGGGTTCCGGGCGTACCGTGATCGTGATCGTGAATGGGTCGCCGAGGCAGCCGTTCCCGCCCGTCGGGATGATGTTGAGTGTGGTCGTCCGGGTCTGGTTGGTCAAATTTTCAGGCGTTCCGGTAATTGGATCGCCCGATCCGCCGGCCGGCAAACCGGTAATATTGGTCAGGTTATTTCGCGTCCAGGAATACGTTGTTCCCGGGATGCCATTTCCAGCCACCAGTTGGATCGGGGTGATGGGCGTGCCGGAGCACAGGGTTTGAGTAGTCGGAGAGGCCTTGCCCTCCGGTTCCCGTTTTACCAGCACTTTCACCGTAAAGGCTGTGCCGATACAACCGTTCGGGCCGGTGGGCATTACGGTATAGAAGACCGAGGTATCGAGCACCCAGGTATTAGTCAGGATATCATTAATGATCGTTCCCGATTTAGGACTGAGCGACTCGCCGGTGATACGCGGGTTGTCTGCTGCTACCCAGCTGAAGGAGACACCCGTTGCGCCGTTGACGATCATTGTAGCGAGATCAATGTTGAGCGGCACATCGGAGCAGGTCATTAGGTTGGGCGTGCCGAGGCCGATGGGCAGGGGTTGCACGTTCACGGTAAAGGGTCCGCTGATATTCAAGCAATTGGGGCCGTTGTTGAAGGTATTCGAACCGATGGCATAGTATTCGGAGGTCGTTACCCCATTGCTATTTCCGGGGGGTGTTACCTGGAGCGACTGGCCGGGATCCGGAGTGCCGTTCGTTGCCGTTACGCTGCCCAGGAATACGCCGTTATTGAGGGGCGAGCCAAGATAAAAATCATATCTTTTTGCGGCGTTGGCCTGATCGTCCACATAATCCGCAAGGTCTATGGATTGTCCGTTGCAGATACCAATACTTGTTGGAACAAAGCGCGGGCGCGGTGTCCGCCGAACCCGAACCTCAAAGCTGCACGCACCAACGTTCCCGCAGGCATCGGTAGCTAGGTACGTCACCACACTCAGACCCGGGTTAAAAGTCTGGCCGCTCGCATCGTCATTTCCGCCGCCGGAAGTATTCCCGGTAATGGTATAGGTTACAGAAAAGGCACAATTATCGCTGGAGGACAGGGGGGCGATATCTTCCAGTACCGCTTTGTTGTTATCCGGATCGGTGCAAATTAATTGTGCAGTCGGGCACTGGATGGAGGGGATGGTCACATCATCTACCGTCAGTGTTTGCACGCATGCAGTTGAATTTGCCGCAGCATCCGTCACGACGAATGTACGGGTTATTACGGCCGGGCAGGCGCCGTTCAGCACATCCGAGTAGGCGAGTGCCGTTATCTGCGTGCAATTATCGCCGGCTTGCCCTCCCTCGGCTGCAAAGGCAGAAATCGGAATGGTTGTCGGCGTGGCGCTGAATGCCAGGGCGCTTATTTGCGGCAGGGCGCTCAGATCGCAGGCGTCAATAAAGGCGTTTTGCGGACAAGCGATCGTTGGCCGCTCCCTGTCTTCGACCGTGATGGTGAAGGCGCAGACCGCCGTGTTCCCGGAGGTGTCCACTGCCGTCCATACAACCTGGCTGGCGCCGAGCGCAAAAGCAGATCCGGAGGCCGGCCCGATTGTTTGGGTAGTTTTTACACTGCAGTTATCGGTGGCGGCAACGAAATAATTAAAGTTGGCAGCGCAGCTGCCGAGGTCGGTCATAAGCGTCGTATTCGATGGGCAGGCAGTAAATACCGGCGGCGTGATATCTCTTACCGTCACGGTAAAGGAACAGGTTTTGGTATTTCCTGCTGCATCGGTGATTTGGTACGTATTCACGGTTGCGCCCAGCGACCAGGTATCGCCGCTGGCCAGTCCTTGCGTCTGCCCGGCACTGATGCCCGGACAATTATCGTTGCCCGAAATACCTGCATAAGATACCACCGCCGTACAGAGTCCCGGATCCGTACTGACCGAAAAGTCGGCAGGACAGTTGATCGTTGGCGCTTGGGTGTCATTTACGCGCACGGTGAAAGAACAGGATGCGGTGTTGTTTGCAGCGTCTTTTGCCACAAATGTATTCACCGTAGCGCCCACAGGGAAGCTGGCGCCGGATGGCAGCCCGGATGTTTGAGTGAATGTGGCGCCACAATTATCGGAGACGGATATCGTGTACGTTGCCACGCCGGCACATAAGTCAGCCGTATTGGATACGGTGATCGTACTGGGGCAAGTGATGGAAGGCGGTTCCGTATCCATTACCTGTACGCTGAAGGTGCAGACAGACGTCAAGCCGGCTGCATCCGTGGCCCTGTAGGTGACGGCTGTTGAGCCGACCGAGAAGACGCCGCCTGAATTCGGGCCCTGAATTTTGAGAATGGATTCGCCCGGACAGTTATCGTCAAACTGCACGCTGTAGCTAAAAATTGTGGAGCACTGCCCCGGCGTGTTGTTGATCGTGGTATCCGGCGGACACTGAAGGGTGGGGGGCTGCGCGTCCTTTACGGTAACCGTGAAGGAACAGGTGGAATGCAAACCTGCAAGATCGGACGCGGTATATACAATCTGGCTGTCGCCGATCGGGAAGGAGGCTCCGCTTGCCAGTCCGGACGTTTTTACAAGCGTATAACCGCAATTGTCGGAGGCCGTCACGGTGTAGGTAACTACGGCCGCGCAGGTATTCGGATCTGTGTTTGCCTGGATTCCAGAAGGACAAAAAATCGCGGGCGCTTCCTGATCCGTCACGGTTACGCTAAAGGAGCAGGTGCTGGTATTCGTACCGAACAAGTCGGTAGACGTATAAGTAACCAGCGTCAGTCCGACGGCGAAAGTTTCCGAGGCGGCAGCGCCGGAAGCAAATACCCCGCCGACTGGCAGACTGACCGGCACTGGCGTACCCGCGCTGTACGCGACGGCCGCCAGGATACAGTTCGTGCTGGTATTGTGAGTCGGATGCGTCCAAGAATAGGATGCCGTACAATTACCGTTGTCGGTGGGCAGTTGGACGGATTGCAGTCCGGCGCAATTGAGTACCGGAACAGGTTCCACGGTGACCAGTATGGTGTCGGAAAGCGGCAGCGAAACCGGCGGCGTAGCGGGGAAACTGATCCCGGTTATTGCATAGCGGCTTGTGGTTGTCAGGATTCCCGTATTCAAGGAAGCCTGGCCATTGCCGTCCAGCAGGATCGTTTGGGGGGCGCCGCCGTTTATGGTGTAGCCGACTGTTGCGTTGGGTGTACCGCTGAATGTGAGGAGCGTGCTTTGCCCCGAACAGAGGGTGTCTTCTCCGGAGATTTTGGTTTTTACCCCGAACAAAATATTGAAGTCCTCGCAGTCGCTTACATCCGGACATCCAGGCGTGCTTACCAGCAGGCTGGCCGCGTTGGCGCTCGGATGCGTCCATTGGCGCGACGGGTTCGCGCTGCTGGAATCGGGTAGGAAACCGCTTGCAGTGCAACTGTTACAAACGGCATTGGGGCAGGCCTTCCAAAGATAGGTATAGGCGCCGTTGGCCGGGACGGACGGAGAAACAGACGCCCCGTGCTGGAGCGTGACACCCAGTTGGTATTCTCCGAGAGCATCAATGGAAACGGTGGGCGTTTCATTAACCTGCACCGTCACGCTGCTTAGATTCGGGCTGCCCTGCGTAATACATCCGTTTACATCCGACACGCTGGTCAGGTTGTAGGTGGTATTCGCGTTGGCAGTCAGGGTGATGGTTCCGCCATCCGTCAAATTGTTATAGGTGTCCCCGTTAATTACCAGGGAAAAAGGCGGATTACCGGCAGTGGCGTGAAAAGTGAGGGTTACGTTATCCGTTCCTTTACACACCAGCGGGGCATTCGCCGTTATGCTGCCGCCCGGTTCTGAAAGCGCCACGGTCACCGGCGGCATCGTTTTGATCAGGAGCATGTGAAAGTGCTCTTGCAAGGCTTCCAAATCGCCCGGCATGTAATTTACCAGTTCAATATTTCCGGTACCATCCTCCGAGATTGCTTTTAGTTTGAATATTAACAGCGTATCAAACGCGGAAACGTCGTAAGAAACGTCGTTTGAACTCCAGGAATACTGTAGGTAACCCGACGCAGAATTATTGATAAACGCGCCTGGCAGGACTTTACCCACCGCGGAACCGGGCACATAATCATACGATATCGCGTCCCATGCCACGGAAAATTGCATCCCGATGAGCGCCGGTCCCGCGCAGGGCGCCGTCACCACGACTGTAATCTCCTCTCCGCAAACGGCGGCAGCCGGCGAAGCGGCGGCCTGCAGCGTGAAATCCGGCGTAACCGTCGCCACGCCGTTCATCGTGGCGCTGCATCCGTTCACCTCCCGGGGCGCTACAACTTGATAGTTGCCGCCCAATTTCAGGCCGGAGAAGGTCAAGGGGCCGCCTGTACCGACCTGGGTGATTCCGGAAGGGGAAAAACCGGCAAATTGATTTGATTCGATGTACAACTCGTAGTTTTCTCCTAATTTCGAGTTATTCATCGTAATGGACGGCCTCGTACCGGAGCAGTAGTTCCCGCCGCCCGAAATGTCGTAGATAGCCGAAGGGCCGTTGACTATTACTGTCAGGACATTCGAAAGTATGTTATCGAGGCAGCCTCTGCCGGTATCATCCAGTTTTTGGCGAAAATAGTACGTTCCGGGTATATCGGCAGCTACATTATAGCTTGCTTCATTCTGAATACCGGGGGCGTTTGTCCAGTTATTATTCCCGTTCGGAGAGATCTCCCAGTCGTATGTAAAATTGCCCGAACCGCCGGACACACTGACGGTATCCAGTAAAATCGGCTCTCCGATGCAAACCGTCGAAGTCGGCACGGCTGCGATGGAGACAGCGGAGGGATCGGCCACGACCGTGATGGTCACGGTCGCACTGGTGTCCGAACAGGCATTCAGAATAGGTCTGGACACCACCCGGCGGAAGGCGTAAACGCCTGCAACATCCGCATATACGCTTGGAATATTGTAATCAGCAGTGGAATTTACCCCGGCAGCGGCGCTCCAAGAGCCGTTATTGACCGAAACCTGCCACAGGAAGTTCGGGACGTTATTTAAGTTGGAGGCGTTAATCGTCAGGTTGGCGCCAACGCACACCTTAACGCTTGCAGTAACAATATTATTCGGTGTGCACTGCGAAAAAATCGGTTCGCAATCCGTCCCTGCGGCAAATAAACCAAACAAAAAAACACGCTTAACCCAGGAAAACTCGTAGCCTTGAACAAGCGTACTGCGAGCGGAAACGAAAATTTGGTCGAAACGCAAAAGCGCGTCAAGTACATTTTTCAACATAGGATAATGATGTGCGGGATGAATAAAAATCGGTTTGTATATTATAAAAAGATATAACAGGCTGAATCGAAAAGATCTCCCCTGTGCACAGCCCCAAGGTCGGCTGTATCACAGGCGCTCCGAAAAAAATTACTATGTCGCAACGCGTGCGAAAATCACGAAAGCAAACTGTACAGGGAGTGTGTCGGGATGTGCAAACCTGGCTTTAGCCCGGCCGTTCAGTAGGTAATCGGTCATGATCGGTATGTGATTAAAGAAAAAATACCCTGCAAAAGGTATGCCTAAATTAATATTTGTCCGATTTTTTAACAAAATAAGCAAAATATTTTTCTCAACCGGTAGGCGTGTATCACAAGGTACGCTTTTTCCCGCGCCCCCGCTGAATTCAATTTTTTATAAAAAAAAACGCGCGAATTGGATTGTTCCCGTTAAAATATATACCTTTGCAATGTTTTCCACGGTAGGGAAGAAAAGAGGGAGCCAAGCGGTTCCCTCTTTTCTTTATCCGACCGCCGAAACAAGCCGTCTGCCGTTACATGGAACTTACAGAACATATCGCCCGCCTGCTGGAAGAAAAATACGCTTCGGATGAAGCCTTCCAAGATTGCTATACGGTTGAAATCGAAATGAAACCCGGCAATAAACTAAACGTTTTTATAGATGCAGACTCCGGCATCGATTTCGAAAAATGCCGGCTCCTCAGCCGCTATCTCGAAAGTTTTATAGACGCCAACAGCTGGCTCGGCGAAAAATATACGCTCGAAGTGAGCAGCCCGGGTCTGAACCGCCCGCTGAAATTCCTGCGCCAATACCAAAAAAACATCGGCCGAACCCTCGCCGTCACTCTGCACGATAAAACCCAACACGCCGGCATCCTGCAATCAGTAACAGAAGATAGCGTCACAATCACCCATACCGCCATCGAACGGGAAGGAAAAAAGAAAAAAGAAGTGACGGTGGAAACCGCCATTAAATTGGAAAATATCGAAAAAGCGCTCGTAAAACCAGCGTTCTGATCCGCAAACGCAGACAAACGCCAGGGCATGTTCGGATGTTGGTTTTGAGGCGAACGCAAAAAAAGATTCTTCCAGAAAAATAAAATTTGCAACCGTATCCGGGCAAAATTTTTAAAAAAACTCGACCCGCAGCGCTTAAAATCTACAGCCGCGCTGAACCCTCCGAACATAATAACTTGATAATATGGTCAATTTAGTAGATGTATTTGCCGATTTTAAATCCGGAAAAAACATAGACCGCCCCACCATGGTGCGCGTACTGGAAGATGTGTTCCGTACCCTTATTAAGAAAAAATACGGTTCCGACGAAAATTTCGACGTGATCGTCAATACGAATAAAGGCGACCTGGAAATCTGGCGCGTGCGCGAAGTCGTGGCCGATGGCGAAGTCACAGACGACCACAGCCAGGTGGCAGTGTCAGAAGCGGCTTCGGTGGACGAAAGCCTCGACGTGGGCGATGAATGCTACGAACAACTCTCCATCGAAGATTTCGGTCGCCGCGCCATCATGGCCGCGCGCCAAACGCTGGTGTCGCGGATCATGGAACTCGAAAAAGACGAGGTGTACAGAAAATACGCCGAACGCGTGGGCGAAGTCGTCACCGGCGAAATCAGCCAGGTGCTCAAAAAAGAATTGCTGGTGCTCGATGACGCCACCGGCAACGAACTGGTGCTGCCCAGACTGGAAATGATCCGGGGCGACTACTACCGCAAAGGCGATATGGTCAAAGGAATTATTAAAAAGGTGGAAATGCGCAACAACACCCCGTATATCATGCTCAGCCGAACCGACCCAGGCTTCCTCCACCGCCTGCTCGAAGCAGAAGTACCCGAAATCGAAGACGGTATCATCGAAATTAAAAATATCGTCCGACTGCCGGGCGAACGCGCAAAAGTCGCCGTGGAAAGCCACGACGACCGCATAGATCCCGTGGGCGCCTGCGTGGGTATGAAGGGCAGCCGTATCCACGGCATCGTCCGTGAACTGCGCAACGAAAATATTGATATCATCAATTATACCAATAATCTCACGCTCTTTATCCAACGAAGCCTCACGCCCGCCAAAATCAGCCATATCGACCTCAATACCGAGAATCAACACGCCGCCGTCTATCTGGACGCCGACCAGGTCAGCCTCGCAATCGGTAAAAGCGGCTCGAATATCAAACTGGCCTCTAAACTCACCGGATTCGAAATTGACGTATATCGAAACCAAGCCGAATACGAAATTGACGACGTAGATCTCGAGGAGTTCAGCGATGCAATCGAAGCCTGGGTCATCGAAGCACTCAAAAATATCGGCTGCGATACCGCCCGCCAAGTACTCGAACTCTCAAAAGACGAAATCGTCCGCCGTACCGACCTCGAAGACGAAACGGTACAGGAAGTACTCAATATCCTGGCCGCAGAATTCGAAGAAGGCAATGAAGAATAATTCCCGCGAAAAGCAAGCGCGGCAATATGCACGAAAGGCAATTTTTTTTATCGTACCTTTGCAACAATTAAGCCGAAATGCGCGAAAAGGGAACTTTGTCTCTTTCCTTCGCGTTTTACCAAAACTCTTAATCCAGCGCTTTACACAACTTATTTCAATAAATAGCAGGAAAAAACACTGCATGGCATTAAAACTTATCAAGGTAGCACGGGAATTCAATGTAGGCTTGCACACGATCGTGGAAACCTTACACAGTAAGGGCTTCACGCACGTGGAGGATAAACCTACGGCTGAGATTACCGACGAAATGTTGGTAGTCCTGAAAAAAGAATTTCAAAAAGACCTGGCTATCAAGCAAGAAGCGGATAAACTAGCCCGGCCCGTCCTGAAAAAGGAACCGGTAAACGTAGAAACACCCGCAGAAACGCCTCCGCCGCCCAAACCGGTCATAGCGCTGCCCCGTCCGGAACCCGTTAAAGAAACGGCTAAACCGCCCGCGCCGGAACCCGCCCCAGCGCCGGAACCCCCCCCAGCCCCCGCGCCGGAACAAGAACCCCCGCAACGGGAAAGACCCGCGCTCCGTATCGTCGGGAAAATAGACCTCGACGCGCAAAAAAAATCCGCTAAAAAGGAAGAAAAACCCAAAACGGAATCCAAAAAGGCGGATACGCCGGCGCCAGAAACGCCGAAAGTAACGCCCGTTGCGGAAAAACCCAAGGAGGCCGCTCCGCCACCCGCGATACAAGAATCCGCCCCGCCCCCAGCAGAACCGGAAAAACCCGCCGCAGCCAATACGGAGGAGTTTATGCGCGTAGGTGCACCGCAATTGCGCGGACTTAAAATTCTCGGCCGTGTAAACCTGGATAAACAGAAGGAACCCGTACGCCCCGATAAAAACGCCAATAAAGGCGGCCGCCGGGATGAAAAAGGAAAACCCGGCCAACCCAACCGCCCCGCAGGCGCCCCGGGCACACAAGCCGGTAGCAGCAGCGCCGCAGAGGAGGCTAAACGGAAACGCAAGCGCAAAAAGGTTCAGCAGCCTATCACCGCCGATGCAATCCAAGCATCGCTAACCGGAAATCAGGGCGATAAACGCGGCCGCGGCCGAACACCGGAGGTCAAAGAGGTTTCCCAAAAGGAAATTGAAGACAAAATCCGCCAGACAATGGCGCGCATCGGCGCAGGCTCAGGTAAAAAACGCCAAAAAATCCGCCGTGATAAACGGGATATCATGCGCGAAAAAGCCGAAAAAGCCGAATTGGCCGAACAGGCTAACCAGGGGAAATTGCAGGTCACAGAGTTTATCTCCGTGTCCGACCTGGCCTCGCTCATGAATGTCAAACCCGCCGACGTCATTAAAGCCTGTATGAGCCTCGGGATTTTCGTCTCGATCAACCAACGCCTCGACGCCGAAATTATCGAGGTCGTCGCCGGCGAATTCGGCCACCAGGTGCAGTTCATAAGCGCCGAAGAACAGGTGGAAGTGGAAGAACAAAATGAAGCAGACAACCCCGCAGACCTCCAGTTCCGCCAACCTATCGTGACGGTCATGGGACACGTTGACCACGGTAAAACCTCGCTGCTCGACTATATCCGTAACGCAAATGTAGCCGGCGGCGAAGCCGGCGGTATCACGCAGCACATCGGCGCATACGAAGTGATGGTGGGCGAAGGCGCCGACGCTAAAAAAATTACTTTCCTCGATACCCCGGGTCACGAAGCCTTCACTGCCATGCGCGCCCGCGGTGCGAAAGTAACGGACGTGGCCGTCATCGTGGTCGCAGCAGACGATAGCATCATGCCGCAAACCCGCGAGGCCATCAGCCACGCCCAGGCCGCCGGCGTCCCCATCGTGTTCGCAATCAATAAAATTGATAAAGCGGGCGCCGACCCGGAACGAATCAAAAACGAACTCGCCCAAATGAATTACCTGGTCGAAGATTGGGGCGGTAAATACCAAAGTCAGGATATCTCCGCTAAAAAAGGTGTCAATATTGATAAACTGCTCGAAAAAATCCTGCTCGAAGCAGAATTGCTCGACCTAAAAGCAAACCCCAAACGCCGAGCCTCCGGTACCGTGCTGGAAGCCTCGCTCGATAAAGGCCGCGGCTATGTCACTAAAATGCTCGTCGAAAATGGAACGCTCCACGACGGCGACCCAATCATCGCCGGCGAACACGCCGGAAAGGTGAAGGCCATGTTTAATGAACGCGGTAAAAAAATCAAAGCCGCAGGCCCCGCTACCCCGGTGCTCGTCCTGGGCCTCAGCGGCGCTCCACAAGCCGGCGAAACGATTAAAGTAACGCCAAGCGAAGCAGATGCAAAGGAAATCGCGACGAAACGCGCCCAAATTCTCCGCGAACAGGCTAATCGCGCTAATAAACGCATCAGCCTCGAGGAAATCGGCCGCCGCCTCGCACTCGGAAACTTTAAAGAATTGAACCTGATCGTGAAAGGCGACGTGGACGGCTCCGTAGAGGCGCTCTCGGATTCGCTGATCAAACTCTCGATGGAGAAAATTCAGGTCAATGTCATCCATAAAGCAGTCGGCCAAATCGCCGACTCTGATGTCATGCTGGCCTCCGCCTCGGATGCCATTATTATCGGCTTCCAGGTTCGCCCGTCGCTGTCCGCACGCAAACTCGCAGAAAAAGAAGGCGTGGAAATCAAACTCTACTCCATCATCTACGAGGCCATCGAAGAAATCAAAGCCGCTATGGAAGGGATGCTCGAACCTACCAAGGAGGAGGAAATCATGGGTCAGGTGGAAGTGCGCGAAGTGTTCAAAATCTCGAAAGTGGGCACCGTCGCCGGTTGCTATGTCCAAGAAGGTAAAATTAACCGCAATAACCACATCCGTATCATCCGCGATGGCATCGTAATCTACCCGGTACACGAAGGCCAACACGCCGAAATGGGCTCGCTCAAACGATTCAAAGAGGACGTGAAGGAGGTGAAAAATGGCATGGAGTGCGGTATCACGATCAAGAATTTCAACGATCTGAAACTGGGCGATGTCATCGAAGCGTATGTCATAAATGAAGTAAAAGCCACACTGAAGTAGTATAGACCAACTGCCTTCAGTCAGACGCGCGTAAACTATGAAGGGCATTATCCTCGCAGGCGGCCTCGGCACCAGGCTCTACCCACTCACGCTCGCCGTGAGCAAACAACTCATGCCGGTGTACGACAAGCCCATGATCTATTACCCCCTGAGCACGCTCATGCTGGGCGGGATCCGGGATATCCTGATCATCTCTACGCCGGAAGACCTGCCAAAGTTTCAACAACTGTTCGGCGATGGCAGCGAACTGGGGATGAATTTCTCCTACGCGCCGCAATATGTCCCGAACGGCTTGGCGCAGGCTTTCGTGCTGGGCGAAACGTTCGTCGGCGCCGATGACGCCGCGCTCATCCTCGGGGATAATATTTTCTACGGCGCCGGACTGGGCGAACTGGTGCGCGCCTGCACCCGACCGGATGGCGGCATCATCTTCGCTTACCAGGTCGCCGACCCCGAACGCTATGGCGTGGTGGAATTCGACGCCCAACTGCGCGCCATCAGCATCGAGGAAAAACCCAGGCAGCCTAAAAGCCACTTCGCCGTACCCGGACTCTATTTCTACGACAATTCAGTCATTGACATCGCTAAAAACCTCCAACCCAGCCCCCGCGGCGAATATGAAATTACCGATGTCAATCGGATTTATCTCGAACAAGCCCGCCTCCAGGTGCGCGTAATGGGCCGCGGCTATGCCTGGCTCGATACCGGAACGCATGAATCGCTGATGCAGGCCGGCCAATTCGTCCAGGCAATCGAAGACCGCCAAGGCCTCAAAATCGGCTGTATCGAGGAAATTGCCTGGGAAATGGGCTTTATTGATAATGCCGGCCTCGAACGCTTAGCGCATAAATACATCAAAAGCGGATACGGAGAATATCTCCTGCGGCTGCTTACCTATTGATATTGATC
Organism: Saprospiraceae bacterium; assembly: GCA_032115775.1. Lineage (GTDB taxonomy): Bacteria > Bacteroidota > Bacteroidia > Chitinophagales > Saprospiraceae > M3007. Next base: position 14,345 of record JAUMBL010000029.1, read on the forward strand.
GGAACGGACGCCATAATTATGCTTCGATACGCAACGCTGCTCATACTCGCCCTCGGTCTGCACCTCCAACTCGCAGCCCAAACAACGCTCCAACGCGGAACGGTGCGCTTTTACCTGGAAGGCGCAGCCGCAGATAAAGGGGAAAAAACCGCGGTCTATACGGTGTATTTTAAACCGGATACCGCCACGGCCGTACTCGGACTGGTCTCCGGAGAAGAAGCCCTCACAATCATTTACGACTTTCCCACCCGAATCGCCTACAACGTATTTAAAGAAGCAGGTCGGGCAAGTGTCATCCCCATCTCATTGGAAGAAATATCCGCCTCTTCGGAGGAACTCGACTATAAAGTCACAATGCTGGACGTTACCCGGGATATCCTCGGCTATACCTGCAAACCAGTGCGTATCCAACCGGCCGACCCCACCGCCGGCGGACTGCGCATCAGCGCCTGGGTAACGACCGAAATTGATTCTCCGTTTAAAGTCTTGGCCGGGATGGAAAAATATTTCCCGGGCTTCCCGCTGGAATGTTCCGTCAAACAGGCAGAAGGCACAGAGGAAGTGGTGTACCGCGCGTTCGCCGTGGAAAAAAATGCGCCGGAAGCCCTGTTCGTGATCCCGCGATAACCGTGCCGCCTTATTGCAAGCTGTCGCCTCGTAAAATCCGATACCGCTTTCGAGCCTCCACCGCAAAAACCGACCCGGAATACTCTACGAAGATTTTCTCATAGAGCTCTTTTGCTTTTTCCGGGTTGTTAAGCTGCCGTTCCTCCAATTGAGCCAAGGCAAACAGGGAATTGTCCGCCCGGATATCTTTGGGATATTTTTCCACAATTTGTCGGTAAATCACAGCAGCAGGTTCCCACTCGCGCTTTTTTTCGTGAATCTGCGCCTCCAAAAAGAGGATGTCGTCCTGCAAAGCATGCTCCGGGAAACCGCTCCGCAAACTGTCTAACTGCGCAAGCGCCTCCTCAAAGCGATTCTGAAAAACCAGCATCTCGGCGCCGGCGTACAAGGTAATGGCGTCGGCGGTGGTATCGAGGTTGAGGTTGTCCATGACGAACACCGAAAGATCCAGCGCATCGTTGGAAATCAACTTGGAGGTGGAGGCCTTCAGCACGTCAAATTGGGCTTGTGCCCACTGAAAATCCCCGTTAAAATAAGATAATTTAGCGTTTTTAAAACGCGCTTCCTGGCCGAGCGGCTCTTCCTTAAAGTCCTTATCTACCTGACTGTACAGGAGGGTGCTCTCCCAAATCTCGCCCTGCATTAAATAATAATCGGCCAGATTGATTTTGACGCGGGCCAGGTTGTCCCGATTAATCCCGGGCGCTTGGCGAAGTTCGTCGAGCAGCGTCGTTGCTTTAGGCAGGTTGTTGAGGTAGCGAGCCTCCAGATCCGCCAGTTCGAGTACAATCGCCGCGGTTTGCTTCCCGCTTCCATACTGGCTGAGAAACTGCTCGTACTCCGATTCCAGCGTCCGAAGGTCGGTATCCGTGTAAGAAAATCCCTCCGTAATCTTGCTCCGGCGGCAATTCATCACCGCCCGCTTCGATTCGAAGAAAAAAAGGTTCGACGAACCTTTTTCATCAATAATAAATTCATACGCACTGATTGCCGTGTCGTACTCTTTGTTTGCCGCAGCGTCGCCGGCCAGTTTGAAAATCCGCTGGCCGTTTTCACCCAGCTGCTTGTCGAGCGCTTTGTATTGTCGAAGCGCGTTTTTAAAGTCCATTTGCTGGATAAAAGACCAAGCCAGCAATTCGATCATATCGGGATTGCCGTTTTTTTGGATGCGGTCGTACAACTGGGTTTGCAACTCGGGAATATCCTCGGCGCCGAGAAAACGAGCCAGGTAGGACTCCACCGTCGATAATTTACCCGGATCGCCCTCCAGCGCGTGAAGATAATTTTCCACCATTTTGGCGTTATTACCCTGGCGACGGTAAAGTTCGCCCAAGTTAAAGGCAAATCGGTTCGGATCGTTGAGCGCCTTAGCGCCCCGTTCATACGTCGCGATCGCAAAATCAAATTTTCCCTCTTTGGTAAAAGCGGCAGCCAGGCGGGTCACGGCGGAAAAATCCGGCGTCATTTTGTCTATCGCCGTCTGATATTGTACCTTAGCCGCGTCGAATTTGCCTTGGCGGTCGAGCAGCGTGCCAAATGTGACATACAGTTGAACGTTGCCGGCGTTTTTCTTTATCTCTCTTCGGAGCGCTTTTTCGCCTTCTTCGTACCGCTCCAGGTTTTGCAGGCAAGCGATGTACTGCCCGAAATAATAATCATTCCGATTGTCCTTGTTGAACAACTCTTCATATAAAACAGCGGCCTTTTCATATTCGCCATTTGAAAAATACTGGTTTGCCAGGTTCGGGTCCTGAGCCTGAAGCGCGCCGGCGCTCCACAGCGCAGCCCAAAAAATCCACAGACGAATCATGGTATATGTTTATTTTTGAGAAACTGTTTTAAAACAGTTTCTAACGGGTTTGGGTCGCAAAGTTATCGGAAATAACGCAGGAAAATGGTCTTGTGTTTTATTTACCCTGCAATGCATCAAAAAAATGCGTACAATTTTCAAAGATCACCTTCGCATACGTTGAAATTTCTTTTCATGCTCTCTCGCTTGCTGTTTTTTCTACTGCTGTCCCTTCGCCTGCCGGCGCAGTCGCCTACCATTATCCTGCCGGCCGCTCCGTCGGAATCTGACCGCCGGGCCGCTAAGGTATTGCAACATTACCTGCGCGCCATCACCAATCGCCAGGTGACCGTGGAAGAGGGGGTAGTACAGGCCGACAAACCGCTGATTTTTATTGGAAAACAAGCGGCGACCCGCCTTTTTGGACTTCAGCCGGCGCCGGAACTGACGCCGGACGCCTATTTTCTACAAGGTAAAGAAAATGTATTCGGAATCGTCGGCGGAGGGGAAAACGGCGCAGAATACGGGGTTTATACGCTGTTGGAAATGCTGGGCTGTAGAAAATTCAGTCCCCGCGACTCGATTCTTCCCTATCTGCCCGATCTCGCGCTGCCCGATCTCCCGCCACTGCTCGAAAAACCGGCTTTCGCCTACCGCGAACTGCACTACGAACCGGCATACGACCCAGCTTGGGCGCGCTGGCATAAACTGATCCCGAAATCGGAAAAGGAACAGGCCTGGGGCATGTTCGTCCATACGTTCGACAAACTCTGCCCGCCGGAAAAATTCTTTTCCACGCACCCGGAATTTTTTAGCTGGAACGGCGCGCAATACTCCAAAGGCCAATTGTGCCTGTCGAACGATACGGTGCTGCAAATCGTTACCGCCGGCCTGCGCACCCGCATCGCCGAAAAACCGACCGCCAAATACTGGTCGGTAAGTCAAAATGATAATTATGACTACTGTAAATGCACTCGCTGCGCAGCCTCCGATACGCGATACGGCAGCCCCGCCGGCACCCTGCTGGCTTTCGTAAACAAGGTGGCCGCCGCTTTCCCCAACATCACCATCAGTACCCTCGCCTACCAGTACACCCGTACGGCGCCCAAAGGAATCAAACCCGCCCCCAATGTGAGCGTCTGCCTGTGCAGCATCGAGTGCGACCGTGCGCAATCCATCGAAAGCAGCTGCCCGGATTTTGCGCGCGATCTGCAGGCGTGGTCGGCTATCACCTCCAACCTCATGATCTGGGACTATGTGGTGCAGTTCCGATCCTACGTCAGCCCGTTCCCAAACTGGAAATCGCTGCAGCCGAATGTGCAACTCTTTCGCCAATACGGAACGCGCATGCTGTTCGAACAAGGCTCCGGGAATTGCCGCAGCGAATTTTCCGACCTGCGCGCCTACCTCCTGGCCAAATTAATGTGGAACCCGGATATCAATCTCGATTCCGTTCAGCAGGAATTCGCCGCTGCGTACTATGGCGCCGCCAACGCCGCGGTACTGAACTGGATTAATCAGGCAAACAGCGCCCTGGAACGCGGCGGCCGGCGACTCTGGATTTACGACGTCCCGCAAAACGAGGCTTTTCTGCGCCCACCGGCGATGGATCCGCCGCTGAAAATGCAACTCACGAATCTGAGTATCCTGCCGGAAGGCGCCAAATTGACCCGCGCACAGGAAAGCCGCCACCGCGAAGCCTGCCTGCCGCTAATGTTTGCGCTGCTCGAACAAGCTAAAACGGACACCACGCTCTTCCCACCCGCGCCTAACGGCCGCGAGGGCTGGGTCGCCATGCTGCAGGCATTCGCCGACGGCTGTAAGGACGCCGGGATCGTGACCCTCCACGAAAACCAGTATCCGCCCGAACAGTTTTTGCAGGACTATACCGCATTTATGCAAAAACAAAAAGCTGCCGGCCGATCCGTCGCCCACAGTCCCGTACTCGCCGTGCCCGCCGCGCCCAAATACGCCAAAGGTGATCCCGAAGAACTCGTCAACCGCCGCGTCGGCGAAACGGATTATCGGTACAACTGGCTGGGATTCGAAGGCGCCGACCTGGACGCCACCGTCCAACTGCGCAAAGACTCCGTCAGCCGGATTATCGTGGCCTTCCTCCAAGATCAGGCATCGTGGATTTTTCTGCCCGCCTCCGTTACGGTGGAGATTTCCACCGATGGGAAAAAATTCGAAACGGTTCGTCAGGAATCTATTCAAATCACCCCGGATGGGAAAAAATCGCTCCGCACCATCCTGGTGCAACTGGACGCGCCCCGCCCCGCCCGGTATGTCCGAATTCGGGCAGTAAATCTGAAAAAATGTCCCGCTTGGCATCCCGGAAATGGCAATCCCTGCTGGATATTCGCCGACGAAATTATTGCAGAATAATCCGTAATCAGTTATTGATCTTTTTTACATGACGACCGAACAATTCCGCGCCTTTTCCCCGCGTATTCCCACCGATCCCGGGATTTACAAATTCCTCGATCCGGAAGGTGTTATCTTGTACGTCGGTAAAGCAAAGAATCTCCGCAACCGACTGAATTCTTATTTCGGCGATAAAAATAACCACACAGCCAAAACTAAGGCGCTGGTTCGGCACGCGCATCAGATCGAATTTACGATTGTGGAAACCGAAACCGATGCGCTGCTGCTGGAAAATACCCTCATCAAAAAACACCAGCCTCGGTATAATGTCATGCTGAAGGACGAAAAGTCGCCGCTCAGCTATATCTGTATCAAAAACGAACCCTTCCCGCGGGTTTTCCTGACCCGCAAAACGATCCGCGACGGCTCCCACTACTTCGGCCCATACCTTTCCCGGAACCGCGTCGCGCAAATAATCGAACTCATCCGAAAATTGTTCCAGCTCCGAACTTGCGCCCTGAACCTCACGCAAAGTAATATCCAAAAAGGAAAATTCAAAGTCTGTCTCGAATATCATATTAAAAACTGCGCCGGCCCTTGTGCCGCCCTGGAATCGGAAGCGGCCTACAACCGAAAAATCGAACAAATAAAAAATGTCTTGAAAGGCAATTTCGCCGCAGTAAAAAACCACCTGCGGGAAGAAATGCAGCGGTATGCCGAAAATCTCCAGTTCGAACAGGCGCAACTCGCCAAAGAAAAACTCTCGCTCTTTGAAGACTATCAGGGGAAAAGTACCGTGGTAAACCCCGCCATTCGCGATGTGGACGTGTTTTCGATTGCCGCCGACGAACAAGAAGCGTACGTAAATTACCTCAAGGTGGTTAATGGCGCGGTGATCAATACCTACACGCTCACGCTGACCAAAAACCTGGACGAAGATCAAGAAACCCTGCTGGTGTATGCCGTCCAAAAATTGCGGGAAAAATTCAGCAGCATCACCCGGGAAATCATCGCGCCCTTCCCGTTTTCACTACCCGAGGGAGCGGACGTACTCGTCACAGCGCCAAAAATCGGCGACAAACGCAAACTGCTCGACCTGTCCGAAAAAAATGTCCAATACCATCTTCTCCAGCGCAAACGGGAGGCCATGAACCGCGCCGGCAAACAAACGCCCGCAGAACGAATACTCCGTAGTTTGCAGACGGACTTGAATATGGCCGAACTGCCGCTGCATATCGAATGTTTCGATAACTCGAATATCCACGGGACGAACCCTGTGTCCGCTTGCGTCGTGTTTAAAAATGCCAAACCCTCCAAGCGGGATTACCGACATTACAACGTGAAAACCGTGGAAGGCCCCAATGATTTCGCCTCCATGGAAGAGGTGGTGTACCGCCGTTACAAACGCCTGCTCGACGAGCAACAGCCGCTCCCCCAACTCATAGTGATTGACGGCGGGAAAGGCCAACTCTCCGCCGCGATGCAAAGCCTCCGCACACTCGGGTTAAACGGCCGCGTGACGGTGATCGGAATCGCCAAAAAACTCGAAGAAATTTATTTTCCGGAAGACCCCCTGCCCCTGCACATCAACAAAAAATCGGAATCGCTCAAACTCATCCAGCAGGCGCGCAACGAAGCCCACCGTTTTGCCATCACGTTTCACCGCGACAAACGCAGCAAGCAATTTATTCAAACGGAACTCACGAATATCCCGGGCGTCGGTCAAAAAACCGCAGAGAAATTGCTCCGGCACTTCGGATCCGTCGCGCAGCTGCGCGAAGCCCCAGCGGAAGAACTCGAAAAAGTGGCCGGCAAAAAAGCGTTCGCCGGGATCAAAACGTACTTTGAAAACCAGTGAAAGTATTGCCCCAATCCGCAATTAAAAATTGAGTTGTGCTTGTAGCCGCAGCAAGCCTCCTCTTTGTCGGTTCTCCTGCAGGATAAAGTCCTCAAAACGGCGATCAGACAGGGTGTATATAGCGACCAGTTCAAAATTTTTGACAGGCTGCCATTCAACGCCGATTTCCAATTCGCGGACGGTGTGGCTGCGCGCATCGCGTTCGTGTTTTTTGCCGCCATCGTAATATTGGGCGCGGAGGAAAGGCAACAGGATTTGATCCTTGAAGCGCGTCATGTAACTCAAGGTAACGAATCCGCCTTGCAGGCGCTGCGTTTCGATACTGTCCGTAGCCGGGTTAAATTCCGGCCCCCGCCCAAAATTGTACTCTGCGAGGATGCCGAACGGCTTTGGATAGAGCGTGAGGGTAGCCGCTACACGCTGGTCTGTGTAGTTCAAATCGCTATTTGTTTTTACACCGGCGGAGAGTTGGTCTTTTGCCACGACGTACTTTCCGGTATAGGCTTGCACGCCCGGTTCGATAATTTGACCATTTAAGAGAAAAGGGTAGGAGAGGCGCGAGACCAGGTGCGCCTGATTATTAAGATCGGGTTTATTGGCCGTTTGTCCATTATAAGCGCCGAAAGCAAATACGCCGTAGTCGCCGCTTCCTTTGTAGCCATCGCGCACAAGCATAGAAAACCGGTCGCGTATTTTTCTGGGCGCCCAGTAGAAAAAAACGCCCAGGTCGCGTTCATTGGCCACGGCGCTGTTTAAGGCATCTGAGCGGTCGAGCGGTAAGCGATTTTGGCTAGATTGCATATTCTCGAATCCATAAGGAACCTTACTTTGGCCTATCCGGAATCGGAATTCGTTATTTTCATCCAGGCCAATGTCAAAATAGGCATCCCGCAACTGACCAAAATGCCAGCTGGTGGCGCTTATTGCGCTAGCAAAATCTGGCTGTACGTAAAAATAGACCCGTTTGCTTACCTGTCCAAAAAAAATCAGGCGCATTCGACGGATAAAGAAGCCGCCGTTTTCACCCCAGGAGCGATCGCATTGCTCGCAGCGAAGATCCGGATTGGTTTCTAATAAGCGGTTGTAGCGTACTTGTGCATAACCCCTAAGCGAGACTAAATCGTACCATTTTTTGGATTTTTCTACCTGCGGCGGCGTCGTGTCCGCGGGCGGCAGCGCGGGGGCGGCGGTAAGTTCCGGAACAGCATATACCGGTACTTCGGGTTGCACACCAAGGCTGGCTGCCTTGCTATACAAGACGTTGACTGCCGTGCAAAAAAGCACGGCAACGAGCGATCTTAATAACATGAATGATTTCTAATTGAAAAACTCCGATTGACGCTGCAAATATCCGGGGACTTAGAAATCAGTAATAAAAGGCTGTATTAAGTTAATGTTAATTTTTTAAGGCACGAATTTAAGATTACTTAAAACAGCCTTCACATGGGCTTTACAATGCCTTTCGTTCTTTGCATCGGTTTCTAATTGAACCGGCCCGCCGATTGACACGCTTGGGCCTTACGCAGGCGTCGCGGCAATCGCGACGCCTGTTTTTGTCGACTTTAAAACGGCTGCGCTGTCTGCCGCAATAGGCCGGTAGGCTATATTACGGTCATGCGTTCAGGCAATCCTGAGCGATATTGGTAATTTCAGCATCGAAGGCGCGCAGCGCGTCCAGATCGAGTTCGAGTAGTTCGGGATAGGCTTGGAACAAAAAAACCCGAATGTTTTTTGCGAGTTGGGCGGCGGGCTCTTCGGGCGTGGCGGGCGCCGTCGTCGTTTCCGGTGCGCGGCGGTTTTTTTCGGCAACCAGCACGCATTGTTCCGCCTGGCGTTTGGCGAACGCGATGTACGCTTTGATTTCTTCATCGCTGCGCAGGTGGAACCCCTCGATGTGCTCGAAGGCGAAATCCCGGATCAAGCGCGCCAGTTCGTTGATGCGGTTGATGCGGCTGACGTACAGGCGTTCGCGTTCCATTTCCGCGTCGAGGGCGCCGTAGGTACCGCGTTCGCCCGCGCGTTTGTCTATCCAGGCGCCGCTTTCGTCGTAGCGTTCTTCTTTGATCCAGGCTTTGTCCGACTGGCGCCGATTCCACAAGGCCAGGATGAGTAATACCAGAATGATGATGCCGAATGCGATGCCCATGGGGCAAAGTTCGGGAAAAGCGGCAACTCCAAAAAGGGCTTTAATAAGTTTTCAAACGGTTCATCAAAAAATATCCGTTGCGAGTTCCTCCAGCAGGCCGAAGGAAAGCGTCATGCCGGCGCCGCCCAGGCCGTTTACGATCCAGACGCCGGATTCGGGTTGGCGCACGAATTCGGTGCTTCCGTCGGTGGTTTTGGCATAGATGCCGTTCCAGGTTTCTGCGATGCGCATATCCGGGAATTGTGCGAATGCGCTTAGATACTCGAGCATCAGTGCGTTGAGTCGCTCCTTGTCAAATGGATCAAGGTCTGCGCCGTATTCGTGGGTATCGCCCAGGGTAATTTCACCTTGGCCGTTCTGGGACACGAGTACGTGGATGCCCTCTCGCACCAGTTCCGGGTACCATTCTGCATAACATTTTTGCAATTCGGATAGTCCCGGCATTCCGTCAAAAGCTTTGTAGTGCGTGAGGGTGAGTCCGGCGCAAAGCGAGGCGCCGATATTCCAGCCGTTCTGCTGCGGGTGGGTGCGCATCATCTGTAATTTGCATTTGGTTATCGGAGCAGCGGCGTATTCCTCCGGAAAAAGGATTTCGAAATCTTGTCCGCTGCAAACAACGATCAGATCGGCTTCATGGCGCTGTCGGCCGGTCCAAACAAATGGATATTCCACCCTGCCGACTGCCTGCCCGAAATGAAAAGTTACACCGAATTGCGCATGAAGCGCTTCCGGCAGCATCCGGATGGCTTCCCTTGGATCTACGATCATCTCGTCTGCGCTCCAGAGCGCTCCGAGCAGTCCTTCGCAGCGCAGCGCCGGCGATTTTTTCAGCGCTTGATCGGGCAGGAGCAGTTGAGCGGCGGGTCGGCCGTCTTTTTGCATAAAGGATTCCAGCACGGCCATTTCTTCCGGTCGGTAGGCAGCCAACAAGGAGCCGGTTTGCCGGCTCCAGAACCCGCCGGATTCCGACAGATCCGCCCAGATATTCCGACTGCGCAGGGCGCGTTCGTACAGTTTGCCCATCGGTTGTCCGATCGGCCATACCATTCCAAAATTTCGGACGGACGCGCCGACGGATTTCGGATGACGTTCGAATACCCGAACTTGATATCCATTTAGCGCGAGCGCCCTGGCGGCGGCCAGTCCGACGATACCGGCGCCGATGACGAGGGCGGTTTGTTTTTGCATAACCTCAGTTTTGTATATATATCTGGTGTTTTTTTCTGAAATACTGCAACGACAGTGCCGTCAGCGCCAGCCCGGCCAGCGACAGATACAGCAATATATTGCCCAGGAAAGCGCTCCAGGATATCTCCGTTTTGCCTGTTTCTTTGAAAAATAAAATGCTCACGCTTCCTAAATAACCGAAGGCGTCAACGATATACATCAAAAAACCCACGTTGCCCGGGTAGCGAAAACTGGCCAGCAGGCGGTCGAACAGCAGGCAATTAAACGGCACATACCCCAGATACAAACCCAGTCCGGCGCCCATAAACCACCAGGGCGCACTTAGAAGCCCCTGGCGGAACAGCAAAGTGCTCGCAATCGCGACTAAAAAACCGGATAGGATGAACCCGTGGTTCAGCGCCAGGGCTCGGAAATTATCTTTTACCAGCACCAACAGGCTCATCAAACCCAGGATGGCCAGCGTAACCGGAATTTCCGTACGGGTAAAGATCGCCGCGCTTTGGGCGTAGCCTAATTCTTTCCAGACTTCCGCTGCAAAATTATCTCGTACGTCCCGCAGCAGGGTCAGGATGATGTAAGTAAGGGTCATTAGAACAATGCCGGTTCGAAAAGTCCGCAGAAAATCACGTCTTGCCGCGGCCTGCATCGGAAGGCGAACGCTTCGCCGGGCGATATCGTCTTCGTCCGGCGGCGGGGTTCTGTCCAACAGCCACACCAGCAGAAGCGTCGGCGCCGCAAACAAACCGCCGGTGGCGAAAGGCATCCAGAACTCGTTTACCTGCCAGGTGTTCATCAGCCATTTCCCGGCCGATTTGACGAAGCCGGAAGAAAAAATAAAACTGGCGGCCAGTACGGCGCCCAGGAATTCGGTGCTTCTCCGACCTTCCAGGTAACTGAAGACCACCCCGAAGACCATTCCGAGCGGAATGCCGTTGATAAACAGAAATCCGATGTTGTAAGGCGCCGGCGTCAGGGCAAAACCTAACAGCGCCGCCCAGGCCATCCCAATTAGGCCCAAAATGATTCCCATACGCCCCGCAGACCGTAATTCAGCGATGAATTTGATACCGATGAATTTACTCAACGCATATCCAAGCGTCTGTGCAATCACCAGCCAAACCTTGTAGTCCATCCCGAGGAAAACCCAATCGCCGAACGTGGCCGCCGTGTAAGGCTTGCGAAATGCGTACATACAGGAATATACGCCGAAAGCGACCAGCGCGAGGGTGACGGGGAGGAAGCGCGGGTTCATAGATTGCGGCTTACGGATTGAAGTTCAGAATGATCGCTGCCGCTTCCCGCAGATCGGCAGCCAGGTGTGTCGGATGCGCTTCCGCGAGCGCCTCCCGGGTAAATGCGCCGGAGGTAATCGCGATATTCAACGCAGCGCCGGCGTTTTGGCCTTCCTGGATATCTGCATGGGTATCGCCGATTTTGGCGACCTGCAGCGGGTCGGACACGCCGGTTTGCGCCATCAGGTAGCGGATCATGTCCTCGTGCGGCCGTCCGCGGGGCGTCATGTCGCTGGCGACCCAGGCATCTATCTTGTCCGCCCAGTCGAGGCGGTGGAGGATGGTTTCCACAATTTCCTGTGCAAAACCGGTGTCAAGCGCCACCTTGATCCCACGGGCGCGCAGGCGTTCGAAGGTCTCTTCTGCAAACAGGGCGGGGGCTACGTCGGGGGAAGTGCGATAATGTTCCTTCATTTCCAGCAGAAAACGGGCATAAATCGCGTCCAGGTTTTCTAATCCGGCATGGCGCGCCTCCAGCAGTTGGCGAATGGCTACCGGTTTGGGGTAGCCCATGACGTCGTTGGCTTCTTCCCGGCTCACGGAGAATCCAAAGTGCGCCATGGCGTTTATCAGCGCTTGGTGGACGTTATCCTGGTCTTTGACCGTCGTGCCGGCCATATCGAAAACGGCAAGTTTTATCATATTGCAGCGCAATGTTTTGGCAAAAGTAAGCCTGCCTGTCCTGCCCGGGCGGGTGATCTGCAAGATTCTCTTTTATTTAATAATGAAATAAATGTAACTTAATGTAAAAGCGACCACGCTCCAAAAATAATGGCCGTCATTTGCAGCGCACATTTATTTACCTTGTATTATGAAAATTGCCTGTATTGTTTTTGCGCTGGGTGTTTCCGTCCTTCCCTGCACGCTGTTTGCACAAAAAAACGCCATCATAGAAGCGCCTGCGCGTGCGGAATACTGCCGCATTGATACGGCCGGTTTGAGCGTCATTCCGAGCGGCCGTTACGTCAAGCCGGCGGGTCGGGTGACGCGGATTGCCCGCGGCGCATTCGGACTGGCAATTTCGCCCGACCAGCGGCAGGCGCTGGTGCTCCACAATAACGGCGTGCTGACCCGGGTGGATTTGCAGGCCTTTGCGCCCCGGCAGCTTCCCGCTCCGCAGGAAATTGTGGAGGCGGCAAAACAGCAAAGGCCGTTTAACCCCTCGGCTTACCTGGGCGTCGCTTTCGGCGCCGATAACCAAACGGCCTATCTCAGCGGCGGGGACGATGGCTCCGTGGCTGTTTGGGACACGCGATCCATGCGAAAAATTGACAGTATTTCGCTCAACGGGATCTGCAATGGCAAGCAGTATGAGGACTCCTTTACGTCTGATCTGGCGATTGATCACGCCCGCAACCAACTCCTCGTACTCGATCGCGCCAATTTCCGCCTGGTAAAAATAGATCTGAATACCCGCCAAATCGTAGCGTCCATCCCCGCCGGTCGCATTCCGTTTGGAATCGCGCTGACCGCCGACGGAAAAAAGGCGCTGGTCGCCAATGTCGGTTTGTATGAATACCCCCTGATTCCCGGCGTTACGCCGACCAACAAGGACTCCTTCATGATGCAATTCCCCTTCTACGGGATCCCGTCTAAAGAGGCGGATGAAGGCATTACCCTGCCGGACGGCCGCTTTATTCCCGGGCTGGGTTCAGCGCTTGCCGAGGAGGCCATGAGCGTGTGGCTGGTGGATCTCGAAAAAAACGAGGTGACCGGAAAATTTAAAACCGGCTACCAGATCGGCGAAAAAGTGGAAGAAACCGAGATCGTCGGCGGCGCCAGCCCCAACTCTATCGCGGTCGGACGCCGTTACGCATACGTCTCCAACGCTACCAACGATCTGATTACCATTATTGACACCCGCAAGAACAAAATCGCCGGTGATATCAAGCTGAAGGCGCACCCCGAACTGGATCGCTACCGCGGCATCATGCCGTTTGGCCTTTGCCTGTCGGCCGATGAGCGTACCCTCTACGTAGCCTGCCTTGGATTCAATGCCATTGCCGTGGTGGATACCCGCACGCGCAAGGTGAAAGGCTACATTCCTACCGGTTGGGGGCCTACGCGGGTGCAACTCACCAGCAACGGCCGCCAACTCGTGGCGCTCAGCGCCCGAGGTTACGGCGCAGGCTCGAACGGCGGCAAGGACTTTGTTGCGCCGCCGCAGGGTACCTATATCGGCGATATTCAATTGGGTACATTCCAATTGATAGATGTGCCGGACGACGTCCAACTGGCGCAATACACCCAACAGGTGCTGGATAATACCTTCCGCTTCATTCCTTTGCAAGACGACGGCAAAAATCCCTGTCCGCCGGCGCCGGGTCTCCGCAAAAGCCCTATCCGCCACATTGTTTATATCACGAAAGAAAATCGAACCTACGACGAGGTACTCGGACAGTTAGAAGGCGCAAAAGGCGATCCTTCGCTGGCGCGCTTCGGTACGGATGTGGAGATTATTTCAGGAAAGGATACGATCCGAAACGCGGCCGTGATGCCCAACCACCTTGCTATTGCACGGCAGTGGGCGTTTTCCGATAATTTTTACTGCGATTCCGACGCCAGTATCCACGGCCACCACTGGATGGTGGGTACCATGCCGAACGAGTATGTGGAGGCCAATTACCCGGCTCGTTCCGGGTTCGATGCTTTTTCCAAAGCCCCCGGACGGCGTATGCCAACAACCATAGGCGGGATTGATCCGGAGGACTATAACGAAATCGGCGGTTTGTGGGAAAACCTCGCCCGCCACGGCGTATCGTTTTTTTCCTTTGGGCAGAGCAATGAATTTGCCGGAAACTATGAAGAATGGAACGATACAATTTTCGGTACCGCGCACCCGACGCCCTGGCCGCTCCCAAAGGTATTGTACGACAGAACCTGCCGCGAATTTGCCGGGTACAACATGAACATTCCCGATCAGTTCCGGGTGCTGCAGTTTGAACGCGAATTCCGTAAGCGCTGGTTATCCGGCGCAGAGCCATTCCCGCAATTCGTTTCCATGCAATTGCCCAACGACCACGGCACGCGCCCTCGGCCGGAGGACGGGTATCCTTACCAGCATTCGTACATGGCCGATAACGATCTAGCCCTCGGCCGGGTACTGGAGTTTCTGAGCCAATCGCCTTGGTGGGACAGCATGTTGGTGATCGTCACCGAAGACGATCCGCAGGGCGGTGTGGATCATCTCGACGCGCACCGGTCCGTGCTGATGCTGGCAGGGCCTTATGTGAAACGGGGCTATGTGTCCCATACCCATGCCAACTTCGGTTCCATCATCCGAACCATCTACACCCTGCTCGATCTGCCCTGCGTCAATCAGTACGATGCGGCTGCTACGCTGCTCGATGATTTTTTTACGCCGGAAGCAAGCCTGCAGGGGTATGAGGCGCTGCCACACGATCTGAGGGTGTTTGATCCGCAAAAAGCACTTCAAAAATACGGTCGTGATTTTGATTGGCGCCGGGCGCCCCAGGGCTTGAAAATGGATGATGAAAGCGAGCAGCGGGTAGAATTTTATAAAATGAACGGGGGGCAGTAGCGGTATTGAAGTTGAATCATTTTTAATGTAATGGGATAAACACCTAATATGAACAAAATATCTGGTAACCACTTAGCCGGCTCGTTGTCAGACCCCCAAAGTCCCATTTTTTGTTTCATACGAGACCGGCCAAGTAGTTACAACATCTGAAAATTCATAATCGTATGAATAAAGAAGAAGCCGTCGCGTCCATATTCCAATGCTTCCACGTCCGCGGCAACGAGGAATACCACGGCGAGGCCGTCAGCCAATCGGAACACGCCATTCAGGCAGCCCTGCTGGCCTGGCAGGAAACCGGCGATCACGAACTGGCCGTTGCCGCCCTGTTGCACGATATCGGCCATCTGCTCGCAGATGCGGCCGATGCGGGCATGGACGGTTACGGCGCCTTGAAACACGAGGCGCTGGGCGCGCAATTTTTAAAGGAACACGGTTTTCCGGACGCCGTTGTGCGCCTCGTCGGCGGCCATGTGGCCGCTAAGCGGTATCTCACCTGGGCAGATCCCCAGTATTACGAACAACTCTCGGAGGCGAGCAAAGAAACGTTGCGCTTCCAGGGCGGCCGGATGACAGTCGAAGAAGCCGCCCGCTTCCAGCGCGACCCGCTGTTCGAAAAGCATATCCTGCTGCGCCGCATAGATGAAAGAGCCAAGACACCGAATATGGAACTGCCCGCGATCGAAATCTTTCAGGATTTGCTGCAAGCCGTATTGTAGTATGCCGCGCGCATACCCGGCATCGTTGCAATCGGAATAACGCATATTTCATATTCCCTTAACGCCTGCCCGTTTTTTACGCCGTATCTTTGTATTGCAAAGCGAATGCAGTGTGTTGCTTTGTAACCGGAGAGGACAGGATGTTAATGCGCTCCGGTTTCATTTTCAGACATTCAATTGCTTCATACACTAGTAAAGGTAAAAGGCTTGGCGCTGTAAAGTGTCGGCTTTTTTTTTCGGAATTACCATTTGAATGCCAGCGAGGCTGACCAGTGACTTCCGGCGCCGTTCACGCCGGATCCGTGGTAGCGATAATCGGTATTTCCGATATTTTGCCAACCAGTGGAAAATGAAAACTGCCTCCAATTATAGCCCGCGTACGCATTAAAAACCGCCCAACCTGGCGTGCCGCCTGCCGGAATGCGGTTATCGGCTACGTCCCCGGCAGCAAGGCGGTCTTGCTTTCCCGCAAACAGTACTTCGACGCTGCAAAACCAAGCCTTGCGCTCCAATTGGAGGGCGGCGCGCCCAAACAGCGGCGGCATCCGGCGCGCGGGTTCGCGGCGCGTCAGGTTTTGGCCATAGGTGTAACAAAGTGCCCCTTCTACCTGCAATACAGGCAAAAAGCGCAGTTTTATTTGCGTTTCAAGCCCCTGGACGTATGATTGCTCCGTATTTTCTTTAAGATATACGGGATAACCCTGTATCATTTGAGTGTCCAGACGGATGCGGGCGATCAGGTCGCGCAGTTCATTTCTAAACAGGCTGGTTTCTACATGGAGCCGCTTGCTTTGGAAACGGTAGCCGGCCTGAAAATTGTATGTTTTTTCGGGCTTCAGGTCGTAGTTCGGTACTTCAAAACGGAAATCCACGATTCCGAGCGTACCCAGATCGTCTATATTCGGCGCCCGGAAGCCGGTGTTAAAGGAGCCCAACAGCGCGCCGTGCCGGCCGATGCGGCGGAGGACGCCAATATTGCCAACCAGGGCGGCGGGTTGCAGCTGAACATCGCCGTTATCCGGGTCGGATACGCGGATATCGTATCGGTTGTAGCGCAATCCGCCCGTGATCGTCCAGCGATTGTATCGCCATTCATGGAGGCTGTAAGCGGCGTAGTGCAGCATCGTACTGCCGTCGGGATAGAGGCCGCGTTTGGCCGCGGCAGCGCCGGTGGTTTCATCCGTATCAGTACGGCTGCTGCGGACGCGGTCGCGGTAAATATCTATCCCGCTGCGGCTGCTCCAGTGGCTGCTCCAGTGGTGTTTGAATTGCAAATTGGCGCCTAGTACCTGTACCCGGTCGTTTTCTTCGCGTCGGACGGACGATCCGTTTTTTCGGCTGATCCGGCCCTCCTCCGTTTGTTGGTGCGAGATTGTGCATTGGAGGTTTCGCAATACCCGACCGCCAATTTGCCAATCTGCCCGCAAGTAACCAAGGTTGCGGTATTGCGGTTCGAATTCGTTGACGGCGAAATTTTCCAGTTTTATTTTATGAAAAACCGGTACCTGTCGTTGCTGCATTTGTTGGTAAACTGCCGTGATGTCCAGGTTTTTGCGGAGGCGGAACATCCCTTTTAGGTCAAAGGCTTGTTCTCGGTATCCGCTGGGCGATTGCACGCCCGTGGTATCGCCGCCGACGAGATCTCCAAAATTTCGGGTGGTAAACCCGCCGTGTAAAGCGGTTTTTTTATTGAAAAACCTGGTTTCGGCGTGCAAACTTTGTTCCAGACCCCGGGTTGCGATGCGACCGAGCGTCCGGCCGCTCCAAGTCGGTTTGTCGGCGTAGGCCAATTCCCTGGTGATGGCCTGTATCGTACCGCCAAACGCGTCGCTGCCGTATTGCACTGATCCGCTGCCGTGGAGCGCCTCTATTTTATCGAGCGAAAATAAGTCGAGCGTATTGAAGTACTGGTTGGGGCCGAAGCGGAAAGTAGCGTTGTTGAGGCGGATGCCGTCTATCAGCAGCAGGGTTTGGTTTCCGGTGAGTCCGCGTACAAACGGCGAACCGCCGCCGTGCGTGGTTTTTTGAACCCACACGCCGGCGGTGCGCGCCAATGCCTCCGGCGCAGTTCGGCTCTGAAATCGGATAATCCGCTTTTCATCCAGTAACTGCACGGCTTCCGGGGTGGTGAAACGATCTGTTTTGTCCCTTAAGGCGGTGATCACCACCTCGGTTATTTTTGTAGTATCGTTATCAGGCGCCTGTGCAGCGGCAGCCAAGGGCAAAAATAAAATAACGAAGGTTATTCGATTCAAAGAGATCCTTTTTAAAAGTCAGGTAAAATAATAATAAAGGGGGTGTGTCACAAGTATTTCGCCGCCTCCGGCGGCGAAATAAAATAATGTTTGGTCGCCTGTTTTTTTGATTTTTTTATAAAAAAATCAAAAAAACAGGCGACCAAACAAAATATTTTTTTGTTTGGCGGATCATTCACGGACTTGTGATACATCCCCAATCTGAAATCTGAACGCCAAAATTACTTCAGATACCACATTTTGGTATTGATATCATCCGCACCCTGACGGGCAACAGCCGCGGCGCGGTTATCTCCGTTGAGGGCTTGTTCAATAATCGGATAGATAAAGCGGACGGGGATTTTGTCGTCGTTTTGGTTGTCCACGCCGGGCAGGAGTTTCGGGTAGCCGGTACGGCGCCAGTCGAACCAGGTTTCCATACCCTGATAGAAGGCAGCCACCCATTTTTGGTTGCCGATTTTCTCCAGTTTTTCATCCTGCGTACCCGCATAAGCCGTCAGCGCGTTATTGAAGAAATCCGGTGCAACGGTCAGGCCGTAGAATGCGTAAGAGGCATTGACGCCGTTTTGGTAGAAAGTTGCCGTATTGCCGGTGATCAATCCTTTTTCAGCCGCTTCCGCGAGCAGGAATTGCAACTCGGCATAGGTCATAATCATGCCTTTGGCGATCGTAAGGCCTTGTGCGGAGATCGCCTGCTCAAAGTATAGCGTACCGATCTGCGAGTGATTTTGCTGTCCGCCGAGGTAAGTTTGCGAGTTTACATCGTCCAGTCCGTTCGGGATACCGCGGATGATTGCCGTGTCGGATCCTGCAGAAGCCGGCGTGGGGCGGAAGAAGATGTTTATGCGCGGGTCGTTGGTCGCCTTCAGGAAGTCCACCATTGTTTTAGAAGCGCGGAATTCGTTGAAAGAGCCGACGCGGTTGGTGTACTGGGGGAATTGATCCGGGCTGGCCGATTTGTAGTTGTACACGGCGTGATCGCCATTTCCGGTAAATACCGGGGACTGAGTCGGGTTATCAACAATGGCGCGCAGGTCGGCGCTGACGTCCCGTTTGCGGGAGATGCGCATCAGCGCGCGCACGCGCAGGGAATTGGCGAGTTTTTTCCATTTGTCGAGATTGCCGCCGTAGATCAGGTCGCCGCTGACAGATTCGCCGCTGGTTCCGATAATTTCGGAAGCCCGCTTGAGATCGGCCAGGATACCGTTGTAAACGTCCTCCTGCGTATCATATTTCGGGTAGTAAATGCCCTCCTTGCCTTTGATGGCTTCGGAGAAGGGAATATCGCCGTACGCGTCGGTAGCCAGGGAGAACATCCAGGCGCGCATAACGAGCGCGACGCCTTCCCAGTTTTTTTCGCCGTTTTCGACGGCGCGCAGGCGGATATTTTCCACATCGCGGAGGTTGTCATAGACGCTGTTCCAGATGCCGTTGATTTCGCCCCAGAGGTAGCGGTCTTCGTTTACAAACTGGTTTTTGGCGGTTTGCTGGATTACGATATTGCCGATGCCCCAGGCTTCGCCCAGCACTGTTCCGATGATATCGCGTTGGATGCCCGGCAGGAGCAGGTTAGGCGTTACGTTAACCGGTGCATTGGGGTTGGTGTTGACCTCTTCGAAGTCTTTGGTGCAGGCGGCGAAGACGATCGTCAGCGCCAACAACGACAGGAATTTATATGATTTTTTCATTGAAAATATAGAATAAAAGATGAAAAAATGGGTCGGGCAGTCGGGTTGCGGGCAAATACAGCGTCGCCGCCCGACTGCCCGCGGCCCTTTAAAAGTTCAGCCCCAGGTTGATGCCGAAGCTCCGGGCCGAGGGGATGGCTACGGATTCCACGCCGGGGATAATTGTACCGCCGGCGGTGGAAGAAGTTTCCGGATCTACGTGCGGCACGTCTGTCCACAGGAACAGATTGCGACCGACGAGCGAGAGGTTGATGTTTTGGATTTTAGCCTTCTGCGTCCAGCGTTTGGGCAGGGTATAGCCGAGTTTCAGTTCGCGAAGTTTGACATACGAAGCGTCGAACATCATCGGTTCGACCACGCGGCGGCCCAGCGTGATGGTCGTGTGCCATTCGCGGGCGGAGAGTTTCACCTCATTCTGCTTGTAGCCGGTGATGGCGCCGTTGGCGTCCGTGATGGGTACGACGCCTTCGCCGATGACGCCGTTTCCGGGCAGGCTAAGGTCGTAGCCATCTTCTGGATTTTCGCGGCCTTCCAGCGTTTCGGCGATAATACCGCCTTCCCGGCCGACCGTTTGCGTGTGGGAATAGATTTCGCCGCCGATGCGGAAGTCGAAGAGTACGCCCAAGTTGAAGCCCTTGAATGAAAACGAGTTGTTGATGCCCATCAGCCAGTCCGGGTTGTAATTGCCGAGTTTAATGCGGTTGGTGGTCGCGACGGGTTTGCCGTTGTTGCCATAGACAACCTGGCCGACGAACTGGCCGGTCGGGTCGTAGTACTTGCTGTTGGGATCGCTGCTGACGCGTTCGTAGCCGATGCCGTACATGTCTCCCATCTGCTCGCCCACCCGCGCTTCCACGGTAATGTACCGGCTGGCCATAACGTAGTTGGTGATTTCCTGTCCGGATACCGGGTCGGTGAAGAGTTCTTTGACTTCGCCAATGTTGCGCGACCAGTTGATGTCGGTATTCCATTCGAAGCCGCCGGCAGTACGCACCGGTACCAAGTGGAGCATGACTTCGAGGCCGCGGTTGTTGATCAGGCCGGCATTGATCAGGCGGGCGCCGTAGCCGGTGCTGCCGGACAGGGCGATACCGAGGATTTGGTTTTCGGAGTTTGTATTATAATAGGTAAAATCGAGTCCCAGCCGGTTGCGGAGGAAGCGCAGATCGAATCCCGCTTCGAACGACTTGGAGATTTCCGGTTTGAGGCCTGAATTGGGAATTTGAGAGGCTTCTGAGTACGTTGGCAGGCCCTGGGCTGCTACCTGCGCGTTGTACACGGCGAGCAATTGGTAGGGGTCGGTATCGTTACCTACCTGCGCGTAGCCGGCGCGCAATTTGGCGAAGGAGAGAAAACCGCCCGGGTTGATGTCGAGCAGTTCGCTCAGTACCAGGCTGAGATTTGAGGCATAGTAGAAGTAGCTGTTATTTTCCGCTGGGAGCGTGCTGGACCAGTCGTTCCGCGCCGAGAGATCGAGGTAGAGGTAGCGATTGAAACCGGCCTGTGCGGATGCGTAGAGCGAGTTGATTCGGCGTTCCGAACGGAAAGTGCTGGATTGCAGGGCAACGCGGCTGTTGTTGAGCGAATAAACGCCTGGTACGGCGAGTTCCGGAGCGGATATGTCCGACTGATTGCGTTTTTGCGACATTTGGTTGCCGCCGAAGGAAAGCCCGAGTTCGAGTTGGTCGCTGACCGATTTGTTCCAGTTGAGCAGGAAGTCGGTATTGCGTTCTTCGAACCGGATTTTTTCTTCGCGGTAGTTGCCGAGGACGAAGCGCTGGGTTGAGTAGGCGCGGCGGCGGTCGCGGAATTCGTCGGAAAAGTCCGTTCCGGAGCGCAGCATCAGGTTCAGGTTGGGCGTCAGTTTGAAATTGAGCGCCGCATTCCCGAATACGCGGTTGATATCCTGTCCGTTGGTATTTTCGTACAGGTTGAAGTAGAGATTGTCGTGGTAGTTATAGTTGTAGTTAAACTGGTTCAGACCCACGCGACCCGCCTGCCAATAGTCGCGCATGGCGGCGACGTTGGTATTCCGGGGCAGCCAGCAATTGATGAGGTACATGATATTTTCCGTACCGTAGCTCAGGTTCGGACGGTTGTCGCTCTGGTTATTGATATAATTGGCGTTGATGCTTGCCGAAAGCCAGCTCGTGAGGTTGTAGGTACTGGTAAAGGAGAGGGTATTCCGTTTCAGGTCGGTGTTGGGTACCATTCCTTTTTGATCCAGGTTGGTGAAGGACAGTCGGAAGTTCCCCAGATCATTGCCGCCGGAGATGGCGACGTTGTTGGTGTAGGTCGCGCCGGTTTCAAAGAAATTTTTGATATTATCCGGCCGGGCGATGAAAGGCGTAGGCGTAATTTCTCCGCGAGCGGCCAGTTGGCGGGCGAGATCCACGGGCGCGATGGCGCTGAACAGGTTGCCTACGTCGCCGGCGCGGTACCCGTTGGCGGTGGGGCTGTCGAATTGCTTGATGGGTTGGCCATCCATTCTCGGCCCCCAACTTTCGTCCACGCCGTCGCGCAAGCCGCCGCCGTTGCCATCTTTGAATTCGAATTCGCCATTGAGCCCTTGGCCATATACATTCTGGTAGTCGGGCAGTCGCAGGGCGTTTTCGAAGGTGAGGGTGCTGTTAACTGAAACGCCGATGCCACGCGCGCCTTTTCCGGTTTTGGTTTTGATGACGATGACGCCGTTATTGGCGCGGGATCCGTAGAGTGCGGCTGCGGCAGGGCCTTTCAGGACGGTCATGGACTCGATATCGTCCGGATTGACGAATCCTGCGCCGTTGCCGTAATCTGCGTCCTGGTTGCTTCTGCCAGTGGAGCCGTTGAACTGGTTGCTGATGGGCACGCCGTCCACGACGAACAGCGGCTGGTTGTTGTTGATATTCAGCGAGCGGTCGCCGCGGATCGTAATGCGGGCGGAGCTGCCGATACCGGACGGATTACCCACGACTTGTACGCCCGCCACTTTGCCGGCCAGCGCGTTTACGACGTTGGTTTCCCGTGCCTGAACAAGATCGCTGCCTTTAATTTCCTGCACGGCATATCCGAGCGCCTTCTTTTCGCGTTCGATACCCAGCGCCGTTACGGTAATTTGGTTGAGGCCGACGGCGTCCTCTTCCAGTTTGATTTGAATATTATTTTGGCCGCCGGCGGATAGTTCCTGTGAAAGGTAACCGAGGTAGGACACGATGATCGTGGCATTTTCGTTTTGGAGGCGAAGATTAAAAATGCCTTCCGCGTTGGTTATTGCGGCGTTTCTGGCGCCTTTTTCCGAAAGGTTGGCGCCGATAAGCGGGCTGCCCGTGCGGGCGTCCGTAACGGTTCCGCTGATCGCTTTTTGAGCCTGGGCGCTTATGCCGGACAGGAGGAGGATTGCGAAGCAAAATACAATGGATCGCAACCTCAACTTTTGCGTGAAAAGTTGGTACATTTGCATACGATAGTGTTTTTAAATAATTGATTTAAAAATGCGGAGCCGTAACGGGGTGCCACCCGTTGCGGCTCATTTTTTGTGCAAAGGTTGAAATGCATCTCCTGCCGAGGGCATTTTGGACTGTTATTTCTATTTGAAATTTGTGTTAAACAATCGCCTGACACTGCTTCTTTCCGACAAAAAGGAAGTACTGCCAAAGTCCGCCGCTGCCGGAATACACCTCCTGTTTCACGGGTTCAAAACGCCGAGAGAGCGCAGGGAGCAGGTGACCGTCCATGCGCACATGGTTTCGACCCATCCACCAGCGAAAAAATCTGCTCGGCGTGCGATGAAAATCCACGACGACAATCAAGCCGCCCGGTTGTAAATCCTGCCAGGCACGCTCAAGCGCTTCTTCCCAGCCCGGATTGAACATGGTCAGCGAATAGGAGCAAATAACAACATCAGGGCGCAAACTCAGCCTGAAGCTGCCTGCGGCATAAGGCCTTTCAAATAAAAAAACACGTTTGGAAAACGAAACCGTCTGTTGGGTGGCTCGTCGGAGCATATCCGCGGAGATATCCACGCCGATGATCCGGGCATTGGGAAAACGATGGGCAACCCGAACCAGGTTATAACCGGTGCCGCATCCAACTTCCAGCAGGGTAAAACGCCCCTCTTTTTCAAATGGCAATTGATCAATCAATCGCTTTCTGCCGAACAGGAAAGTCCAGCGGGTCGCATCGTACAAGGCGGCATGGAAGCGGTAATATCGGCGCATCGAATGTTGTTGGGCGCCTGCAGCAGAGGAACTGTTGTGCATATAAAAAGTGTATGGACGCGCAGTGTCACCGTAGCCGCGCGCCGGGTGGTTCACGATCTGATTTCGCCGATCCAGGTACTTGCATAGGTGCCTACCCGGTCGAGGCTGTGCGCCCGACTTGCGGCCTCGAGATCAAAATGAACCCGTTCAAGCGCAAAATCCGGGATAAAATCGAGTTGAAAGGAGGCCGAGCGCAGCAGTACCTTAGCCCCCGGCGCGGCATTTTGGAAAATCAAATGCCACTCCTCCTCCAAGGCGGCGCGCTGATGCGTTGCCAGCCAGTCCTGGTGGTCGAGCAGCACAAAATGCGAGTACTTACCCGGATGGGTGTGAAAAAAAGTGTTGAGAGAAGCGGTATGCGTCCGAATTCGATCAATACGGGCGGCGAGCCGGTTGAAATGTTCCGGTAAAAGATAATTCGGACAACAATCGGGCGCATATCGGCCGTTAAAATACAGGGCCCAAAAGTAATTGTCCTGAAGCGGCAATCGGGTGAACACCTGTCGCAGGCAATGGCGGATATAACCGCTCATGCCGTCTTCAAAATACGAGGCTGCCAGATTTTGCTGGCTTTTGGGAACGCCGAGCAGGCTCTGCACCGTATGCTGCCGCACCAGCCAGCGGGTTAACCGATTCAGTAGGATGGGTTCGAGGCGTTCGTACCAGTACGCCTGTTCCGCCAGATCGGTGGATTGGAACAGCTTGTGCGCGAGGCGGCCGGCCTCAGGATGTCGCCGCAGCCACAGATGCACCGCCCAGGCAAACGCGCCGCTGCTGCCCCGCCAGTAGAAGGACGGCCGCAAGCCGCGTCCGCTAAAGTAACCCACGTGCTTGCGCCAATACCGCGCCTGGTGTTCCGATAAATGGGGTTTTAGCACTTCCTCAAAGAGTTCGCGGGCCTGCGGCGACCTGCCGTGGCCGAAGAAATCAAACAACTGCTGGTGGTTGGCTGCTTTGAAAAGCGCTCGTTTTAGATCCAGCAGCGCATTCTGCCGGGGATTCATGTCCACACAATGGATTTCCGCAGGCTCATCCAGCAGATAATCCAGCGCGTTGCAGCCGGCGCTGGTGAGCATCACAATCCGGCTGTCTTTGTTTAGACCGAGCAGCGCCCGGTCGCATCGCGGATCCTCCCAACAGCAATTATAAATGAGCGTATTGTTGTGAATCTGACTGAAAATCTGTTCGTTAATCGCTAAAATAGAATGCATGAAACCTTGTACTGTCTGTAAAATAATACAAACAGCAAAAGTGATCACTATAAAATATGAAGTAATTAATCAAGCGTTATTTTATTGTTATCAATTTATTAAAGCAGAAATTTTCAAAAAAATCACATATATTTAACAATAAATTAATACTCTTTATGATGGTTTCCCCCTGTTCAACCTGACCTTTGCGGCGAACCCTCAATCCGCAATCTGTAATCAATTATGCTCGGCTGGATTTTATACAAACCCAGCAGTGAATTGCTTCAACAGGAAGATTACGAAATACTCCGGTTTCAGGAATCCGCTGCCAAATTTGATATTGATCTGCGGATCCTCAATCCGGAACAGATTGAACTGATCGTCACGCGCGACGGCCGCAAGAGTATTTTAGTAGATAACCACGCCACGGCGTTGCCGGATTTTGTGCTACCGCGGATGGGCGCTATGACGAACTATTTTACCCTGGCGGTCATTCGGCACCTGGAGCGCCTGGGAGTCTATCCAGTCAATTCCGCCCAATCGGTGGATACAGTGAAAGACAAATTGTACACCCTGCAGATACTTGCGGAGCATGATTTTCCAATTCCCAAGACCATCCTGGCCAAATTTCCGGTGGACACGGCCATCGTCGAAGCGCAACTTAAATTTCCGGTGATCGTTAAAACGCTGAGCGGGTCGCAGGGCAGCGGGGTTTTCCTGAGTATGGACAAAAACTCGTTTGACGATTTGATGCTGCTTATCGCCGCGACGAATAAAAACGCCAATATAATTCTGCAGGAGTTTGTGAAAAAAAGCAAAGGCCGGGACTTGCGCGTATTTACGGTGGGCGGACGCGCTATCGCAGCCATGGAACGCCGGGCGACCGACGGCAGTTTCAAAGCGAATTACAGTCGAGGCGGCAAGGTCAAACGTTACCCAATCAGCCTGGAGTTGGCTTGGCTTAGCCGGGAAATTTCCCGTATCCTGGAACTGGATATCGCCGGGATTGATTTTTTATTTGATAAGGACGGCTTCAAGATTTGCGAGGTGAACTCTTCTCCCGGTTTCAAAGGAATCGAATCCTGCTGTGATATCAGCGTGCCGGAAGAAATTTTCAAATTTATTCGGACTCGCTTGGGCGGGGAAGCTGAATAAAATGACTTCCTGAGCCCCGTTTTCCTATTCGGACGCACTTTTTCGGCGTAATTTCGCCACTAAATATCGCACATGTTTCCATCTGTCAAACACTATCTGGACTCCCTGGATACGGCCGCTGTGCCCGCCGCGCGGAAGGCTGTTTTGCAACCGCTCGCGGATTACATCCGGAGCAAATCGGCATCCGGTGAAGTGCCGCGCCTGACTTTTATCTGCACCCACAATTCTCGGCGCAGCCATCTCGCTCAATTTTGGGCCGCCGCCGTAGCGCATGCCTGCGGCTTCGAACCGATCGCGTGTTTCTCGGGCGGCACGGAAGTAACTTCCTGCAATCCGCGGACAATTTCGGCCCTGACCCGCGCGGGCGTGCAGGCGCAGGCAATTACCACAGGTGAAAACCCCGTCTATCTTTTATCTTACGCAGACGGCATCAATCCGCTGGTCGCTTTTTCCAAACTGTATGATCAGGCGCCCAATCCGCAAACGGCCTTTGCTGCGATCATGACCTGTTCGGACGCCGAAGAAAATTGTCCGTTTATTCCCGGAGCAGATCAACGCTTCTCCATTGCGTACGAAGACCCCAAGGTCTTCGATGACACGCCCGAGGAAGCGGCGGGCTACGACGCCCGCTGCCGGCAGATTGCGACGGAGATGTGGTGGGTTTTTCAGCAGGTGTAAAACGGATTTTGCAAATTTTCCGCCAGTATAAAAAGGCTCCTCCTTCACCGCCCGCCCCAAACCTTCCAAACCCAAACCGCCTCCCGCGATTCCAAATTCAGTACGTACACTCCGGCCGGCAGTTGCAGCCCGTCAAATAAACGATTGTACCCCTGCTGAAGCAGGATCTCCCGACTATGCAGCACCCGACCCTGCAGGTCGCGGAGGGTGCAACGAACCGGCGCCTCCGAATCCTCCTGCGCGTACAAGCCGATGGTGTTTTGGAAGGGATTCGGCGCGGGTTGCAGTCCGACCGGATCTGTCGGCGCAATCGTTGAGACGCTTGCACAGCCGGAAACGCCGGCGGCAACCACCGGACTCAGGAAATTAGCGGCGTTTTGAGCCCGCAGCGGGCGGTTGGCCACAAAATGGTAACTGCCGTTTTGCGCAAAAGCCAGGCAGGCCAGAATACCCAGGTCGGAATTGAACGGATCGCAAACCGTCCAGTCGGTAAAATAAAGCGGCGGATTGGGCAGGGAGGCAAACAGCGCCGCAATGGCGCCGTTTCCATAAATATGCGGCGCGTATTGGTGCCAGGGCGAACAATTGGCAAATCCGTTGCAGATGCCGCTCAAGGGGTAATACGGTTGTCCGTAATTGAACGGTACGACCGCATCGCAGGTTTGATGGTAAAAATACACGGCCGGGGTGTCGGGGCCTTGCAGCCAGTTTTGCCCCACCGCAATTTCCGGCACGCCGCCATAAAAGCTCATTACGCCCTGCACATTGGCGTCGTAGCCGTTTCCGCTGTGCAACAGCCCGTCCACCGGACCTAAATCAGGCCGCTGCCGCGCAAGATCCGTGATCGGCCAGACAGTTTGTACGCAGTTGAGCGCAGAAGCGTTCAGCGTATTCTGGGAGGGAACCGGCGCCGCCGCCAGCTCGGCGCAACAGTCGGGCTTTTCGGCAGCGCGGTCCAAAAAACCGGTGGCCAGCGCCAAAAACGCGCCGGCGCTTTCACCGCCCACCACCACCGCTTCCGTACAGGTCGAATCGGCCGGATGCCGCGCCTTCAACCACCGGATCGCGCCTTTCACGTCCTGCTGCCCGCGATAAATCGCCCGAATGATTTCGCAGGAATCCGCGGCATACAAAGCGTCGTACGCCGGCGGAAAAACGTCGGGAATATCCTGTGTGCCGCAAGCCCGGGCAACGGAGGCGGCCTTGTGCCAGCCCAAGCGATAATTCACGCAGGCGACGACATACCCCCGACCGGCCATTTCCTCGGCCAGCCACTGGATATCTTCTTTGCAGCCGCCCAGCCAACTGCCGCCGTGCGCCAATACCAGCAAGGGCCTGAACCGGTTGCCGTCGCCCACCGGTTTATATAAGTCTAAACGGAGCGTGTCCGACGCGCCCGTGTAATTCGTGGCAACGCCGTAAATCAGGTTCTTTTCCACCCGCACCGCATACTGCGCCGAAGCGGAAAAGGAAGTAAAAACCGTCAGGGCAAACAGAAAAAGACGCATGGGATCGCGGATTGCAGATTTTGCAGGGGATGCCTTGTTATAACGTACTACCAATAAAAATAGTGCCGGCGTCCCAAGCCAGCCGCCCAATGACCGTCACACAGTTCCATACAGATACGCAAACACCCCAAACGCCGCGCTTCCGATCATCAACCCCAGCGCCAGCGCTTTGTCGTCGCCGGTCTTCCAGATGAAAATGCCGGCCAGCAAACCGCCGATCGTCAAAAAATACCAGGGTATGATAAATTGGATAGCAAGCATCGCAACGAAGGTGAAAACCGTCCGAACGGCTATTGAAAACAGGTTATTCATAATGCAACAGGTTGATTTAAGTGCAAACTTACTATTTCTTCTGCACCCTGTATCAAAATAGACCGCACCGCAATCCGCAAAATAACACCTACCTTTGAGCGTCCGACATTCACCTAGCGCAAATCGTCTATG
Source organism: Saprospiraceae bacterium (assembly GCA_032115775.1). Lineage (GTDB taxonomy): Bacteria > Bacteroidota > Bacteroidia > Chitinophagales > Saprospiraceae > M3007. The sequence goes on from JAUMBL010000029.1 coordinate 43,028, forward strand.
AAAGTCATTATTCCGGTTGCCGGCGCCGGTATGCGCCTCCGCCCGCACACGTACACCCAGCCTAAACCGCTGGTTCCCGTAGCGGGAAAGCCGATTATTTGTTTTATTATTGATAAACTCGTAGAGGCCGGGCTACAGGATTTTGTCTTCGTCATCGGCTACCTGGGCGATAAAATCAAGGGGTTTATTGAAACGCGGTACCCCAACCTGCACACCGAATTCGTCTATCAGGAACACCGGGAGGGCTCCGGCCATGCCATCTGGACGGCCCGCGAAACAATCAAAAACGAAAAAGAATTGTTCATCGCGTTCGGGGATACCATCTTCGATGTGGATCTGCGCCAATTGCTCGATTGCCCCGACTCCTGCCTGGGCGTCAAAAAAGTAAACGATCCGCGCGAATTCGGCGTGGCGGATACCGACGACGAAATGTATGTCACCCGGGTGACGGAAAAACCGCGGATCCCTAAATCAAATATGGCTATCGTCGGGCTCTACAAAATCAAGCAAGTCCCAGAATTAATCGCAGCGATCGAACAAAATATACGGGTCGGTCACCGCACCATGGGCGAATACCAACTCACCGACGCCCTCCAAATGCTGCTCGAACAAGGGACGCCGATCAAGGCCATCCCGGTAGATAACTGGTTCGATTGCGGCCGCAAAGAAGTGCTGCTCGAAACCAACGCCATGCTGCTCAGCCAACAGGCCTACTCCTCCGATCATCTGAACCTGCCGGAATTCAATAACACAATTTTTATCGACCCGGTATCAGTAGGCGCTGATTGCCAGATATCCAATAGTATTATCGGACCCAACGTCACCGTGGGCGGCAATGTCCAAATCAGCGGCTCGATTATCAAAGATAGCATCATCGGCAATTATGCCGCGCTCGAAGACGTAGTGCTCAACCACTCGGTCATCGGCAGCGATGCCACCGTCCGCGGAATGAACCTCAGCCTGAATATCGGCGATAATACGGAAATTAGGTTTGATTGAGGGAAACAATATACCTTCGCGCCCGTTTTCCAAAAAACAGTTTCTAAGCAATACGACGCATCATGAAATTTGATACGAAAGTTATCCATGCCGGTATCGAACCGGATCCCTCCACGGGCGCTATTATGACGCCCATCTTCCAAACTTCCACTTATGTGCAGGCGGCGCCCGGCGACCACAAAGGCTATGAATATGCCCGCACGCAAAATCCGACCCGCTCGGTGCTGGAAAAAAACCTGGCCGCGCTGGAAAACGGCACGGACGCCATCTGTTTCAGCTCCGGCCTGGCCGCGCAGGACGCCGTGATCAAATTGCTCCGAACGGGCGATGAAATTCTTTCGGTCAATGACCTCTACGGCGGCTCTTACCGCCAAATGGTGCGGGTGTACGGCCCCTGGGGACTCAAAAGCCGGTACGTGGATCTTTATGACGCCGAAAATGCAGAACGGGAACTCGGCCCGGATACACGTATGATCTGGATCGAAACGCCCACGAACCCGATGCTCAATGTGGTGGATATCGCCGCCGTTTGCGCGATCGCCCGCAAGCATGGCATCCTGACGGTGGTGGACAATACCTTCGCCTCGCCGTATCTGCAAAATCCGCTCGACCTCGGCGCCGATATCGTGCTGCATTCGGCTACCAAATACATCGGCGGACACTCTGATGTGGTGCATGGCTGCCTGGTTGTGCGGGACGCCGACCTGGCACAACGCCTGCGCTTTATCCAAAACGCCTCGGGCGCCGTACCCGGTCCGCAAGACTGTTTCCTCATCCTGCGCGGCATCAAAACGCTGCACCTGCGCGTACAGCGCGCCTGCGAAAATGCGGAAAAAATCGCCCAGTACCTCGCCGCGCACCCGAAAGTAGCCAAGGTCTATTGGCCGGGCTTCGAATCGCATCCTAATCACGCCGTTGCTAAAAAACAAATGCGCATGTTCGGGGCCATGGTCTCGTTCGATCTGCACGACAATACCTACCAGGCAGCAGAAAAAGTGCTGAGCAATACCCACCTGTTCGCGTTGGCTGAATCGCTGGGGGGCGTGGAGTCGCTGATCGGTCATCCAGCCAGTATGACGCACGCCAGCATCCCCCGGGAAGAACGCCTAAAGGTCGGTCTCACCGATTCGCTGGTACGCCTTAGCGTCGGGGTGGAAGATGTAGGCGATTTGATGGAGGATCTGGAGCGCGCGTTGCAACTGGTGTGATCGGCCGCATGCGCGCTGGAAGGAGTCGAATTTTAGGAGGTAAATTTTCAGGATTCTGTGAAATGTGGCTGCAGAACGCCCAGCACGTCCTCGTACAGGCGCTCGTTCGTCGCTATGATTTCCCGACCGTGTAAATAATGGCCTCCACCGCTGAAATCGCATATTTTGCCGCCGGCTTCCTGCACCAGCACGATGCCGGCGGCCACATCCCAGGGCGCCAACCCGTATTCGAAAAACGCGTCATATTGCCCGCTGGCTACATAAGCCAGATCCAGCGCGGCAGCGCCAAAACGGCGAATCCCGCGGGTCTGCCTGGAAAATTCCTGGAGCGCGGCGTAATAAGCGCTTGCGCGGCCAAAATCATAATAGGGTAGTCCGGTTGCAATCAGGGAATCGCTCAGGCGCGCGCGTTCGCTCACCCAAATCTGCCGCCCGTCGCACCAGGCGCCGCCGCCCTGCCACGCGTAGTAGTATTCATTGCGCGGGACGTGGCAGATTAGACCAAAAACCGGTACGCGGTCTGCTTTTAATCCGACGCTGATGGCGTAGTGCGGGAGTCCGAATAAAAAATTCGTCGTGCCGTCTAGCGGATCAATAATCCATTGCAGGTTGCTCTCCGCGTTGGGCGCGGTCTCCTCTTCGGTTAGGAAGGTAGCGTCGGGCAACAGATCGCGCAATCCTGCCACCAGTATCTCCTCCGCCGTCCGATCTACATAACTGACCAGTCCGTTCAGGAATTTCTCTTCAATCTGTCCGGCTTTTACACGGCCTTGTTCGCCTCGAATAAACGCGGCTGCGCGTTCCACAACGGCAATCGTCGGTTGGAGTAGATGTTGCATACGTCAGAGATTGTCGTGAAAGGCGTTGTTGCAGATGATTCCGACTGCGCGCGCCTGGAGGGTTTGGCCAATGAGCGGAGTATTTTTGGATTGCGCGCGGAGGTCTGCGGCCTGCACCGTCCAGCGGAGTTCCGGATCGAAGAGGGTAATTTCTGCGGTTGCGCCAACCGCGATGCGCGGTACGGGCAGCCCGAGGATACGTCGCGGGCTGTCGGCCCATTTTTCCACCAGTTGCGCGAAGGGCAGGGCCTCTTTCAGCACCGTGTAGCTGAGCGCGCCGGCGGTATCCAGGCTACTCATTCCGAATTCAGCGTATGGGAATTCCAGGTTTTTGTGTTCGGCGTCCCAAGGTTCGTGGTTGGAACAGATACAGTCAATCGTGCCGTCGAGCAGGCCTTGTATCAGCGCCTGACGATCTGATTCGGCGCGCAGGGGCGGGTTTACTTTGTAGTTGGAATCGAAATGCGCAAGTTGGGCGTCCGTAAATGCCAGGTTCGCTACGGCCACGGAGCAGGTGACCGGTAGGCCTGCCGCTTTGGCCGCGCGGATCATCGCGACGCTTTCGGCGGTGGAGATGAGTTGGATATGGAGCCGACCGCCGCTGTAAGCCAGGAGTTTCAGGTCGCGCTGGACGATCAGTTCTTCCGCAAGGGCGGGAATACCTTTCATGCCCAGCATGGTGCTCTGCAGGCCCTCGTGCATCTGGCCGCCGCCGGCGATTCCATGGTGGTGCGGGCGGTTCATCACCAACCCGCCGAATGCCTGGGTGTATTGCAGCGCCCGCAGTAGCAGGCCGGCGTCCTGTACCGGATACCGGCCGTCCGAAAAAGCGATCGCGCCGGCAGCAAACTGGTCGTACAGTTCCGCCAAATCTTTGCCGGCATTATCCTGCGAAATCGAGCCGATGGGAAAAAAACGCACGGGCAGGCCGGCGGTTTTATTGCGTACATACAATACCTCCGCTTTGCTGTGTACGGCCGGCTTGGTATTGGGCATACAGACTACTGCCGTGAATCCGCCGGCTGCGGCAGCCCGGGCGGTGACGTGCAAGTCTTCCCGGTACTCGTACCCGGGATCGGCGATCTGCGTGCCGAGATCCATCCAGCCCGGACAGGCCACTGCGCCCCGGCAATCATACACTTGCGCGTCTTTGTCCGGGACAATATCCTTTCCCATTGCAGTAATGACGCCGTCGCGAATGGCAATATGGAGGCGTTCGTTCCGGTTTTTCGAGTCGGCGTTTTCCACCGTACGGACATTTTGCAGAAAAATCATAGACATGGCAGTTATTCCCTGTACCAGAAATTATTGCGAACCAGCCAACCCGGTTCCCGACGGTACACGCTGAGATCGGCGGGGCGTATCAGCGTCTCGTCGAGGAAAAATAGTTGGTCGGCATTTTGTTTTTGTAAAAAAATACGCACGTTAGAATCGGGTTCATAGACCTCAAAAGGTAGCTCGAACAAACCCCAGCCGTTTACGATGGTTTTCAGGTGGAAACGCAGCCCTTCGTGTTTAAAATGAATTTCCGTTCCGTCGGCCTGGCGGTTTTCAATAATTTTCATTTCCTGACCCATCCCCAAATCCTGGTTTACATAGATCCAGCAGGAGATGACAAATTGTCCCTTGGGTAGGCGCTTGTTCCAAATCCAGGTGGTATCTTTCATGTTGCCCTGATAGGCGCCGGCGCCCTGAAAAATGCGCGCGGTTTTGGACAGTGAATCATAAGATTGGTAGATCAAATCCGGGGTATTTCTGGTGGACAACCAACCGGCGACTGGAACCAGTGCCTGCGAGTCTGCATCGGCTCGAATCTCGTCCAGATGCGCCCGAACATACGCCCGGATGCTGTCCGGGCGCAACGACAGCACTTTTAAGTCCGGATGATCGTACACCATGCGGGCTTTTTCGGTCAGGTGACGGTATTTTTGACGTGCCTCTTCCCATTTGGGGCCGTGCACCAGCAGGGCCAGGGGCCGTTCGTCGCGCAGCTCGTTCAGCATGGTGGGGAGTTCGCAAGGTTCGAGTACGAACTGTACCGATTCGGTAGTTTGACGTGCGGAGGTTCGGCTCATATTAACGCCCATGTCCGGCACGCCGGTGTGCAGCGCCGTGGTTTGGACTTGGATGAAATGCCCGAAATCAAAGTCCAGCCAGATGTTTTCGGAACCCATGTGGTAGTAGGGGAGGGGTAGCAGAGCCTGATAGGAGCCGAAATCCACCTTGTTCAACCAATGATCGGGCGTTGGAGCGGCCATTTCGCGCTTCGCCACATTCGGTACGCGGGCAATTTGTTTTTTGCTTTGCCATACAATCGCTTCATAGCCCAACAACCCGAGCGGCGCCGCGGCAATCACCCAGCGCAACCAAAGAAAACGCCCCCCGCGAATACCCTCAAAGCGCCGACTCCAGTTCCAAATAGCGTAAAAGGCAAGTATCGAGGATACGTAATAAAAAATCCAGGTAAATCGCCCCAATCCGCGAAACTGCCGCAGCGGTCCCATATAATCCACCATCCATTCCATACCCGGTATTGCAAACGGGAAACCGCAGGCAAACAGCAGCAAGATAAAGGCCGAAATATAAATTCCCCGCAAATAATACTGGTGCACGCGGTGGTAGGCCGCCTCTTTCCAGTCTTTTCCAAACAGTTTAAATCCGGAAAAAATCAACCACAGGGTGAACAGCGTGACCACCATCCCAGCGTACGCAATGGCCTCCACGTTGATTCGCCGGATGTGAATGATATTTTGGTCTATCCATTGATACAGCGGGAAAGATTCATAAGGAAGAAAAACACCCTCCCAATACCCAATATACACGGTGAATCCATACGGATTGGCCGGCCGATCGGCCGCGAAATCTGTCCAGTGGATCCATACGCTCAAGGCCGCATAGGGCAGGAACACCATGATGAGCCAGTGGGCAAGTCGCCGGAAAATCGTCTTAAAGGAAAAATCCCGCAGGATCTGAATCCCGGTGTATAAGGTCAGAAACAAGGCGGCAATCCCAAAATAATAAAAATGCAATTGTGCCGAAAACCACACGACTAGCCCAATCAGTACCGCCTGGTAACGGCGACTGTAGCGCTCTTCGTACAGGCAGAGCAGGTACAGGATCAGCGGAATCACAAACTGGTGCGACAAACCGAAGTGCCCGTCTATCCGATTGTACTGGGGCGATAAAAATACCATCCCCAGAGCCGCCAGTCCGGCATACCAGACGGGTAGGTGCAGTTTGCGCAGCAACAGAAATAATATGACGCAGGCAAAAAGCATGGATAACAGCAGGCTCACATTGAGGATTCCGACGGATTGATCCGCCAGATCGCCTACATGGCGGCTCCACCACTGCATACCCGAACTGAAAATGGGCTGGTTGTCGGTAAACAGTACGTGCTCGCCGAACGGATAGTTCATCCCGCCGTAATGGGCGTAACTGGTATCGTGCCGCACATGCCAGGCGGTCGTCATGTAGTTTTTAAAACCGTCGGGACTGCCGCCCAGCAGGTAATCGTTGGGCGCGCGCAACCAGACGCCGTGCGCCAACCACAACCCCAAGGCGCATAGTCCGGCAACGCCCAAGGCGCCCCAAAAGGTATGCGATCGCTTGACGGACTGCAAGTCGTGCACGGTATGTTCTATTTTTTGAAACTTACTCACCGTTTGAAAGGCGTTTTTTGAACATATTTTGAATCAATAGCCGCAGGAAATTTTTTCCTTCCGCCGCCAGAATTTTCCCGCCTACCTGACTAAAGACCACGCCGTCCCGGAGTTGAACCTGCACGGGCGTTACCTGGACGCGCCCGTTGGCCAGCATGAGAAATTCCAGATCGAACAGGAAGCGATCAATCCGGGTTTCCAAAAAAATGGCTTTTCCTGCATTGTCGAACGCTTTCAGCCCGCACTGTGAGTCGTCTATCGGCTGCCGAAGCACATGCCGAAGCATCCAGCGCAAAAAGCGCGACAGCCCCCTGCGGAAAGCGGGCACTTTTTGATAGTACGCAGTGTCCCGGTTGCCGGCTGCTATACCGCCGCGCTCCCGGAGCACGGCGGCAACACGCGCCATACTCTCCAACGTGTAGGGAAAATCAGTGTCTGTCACCAAATGCAGATCGGCTTTAGAGGCCGCAACGCCCTGGCGCAGGGCATACCCTTTTCCCCGATTCAAGGGGTAGCGCACGATTTGCGTACCTGGCGCCAGCGCGGTCAGGCGCGCGATGTTTTCGTCCGTTACATTGCGCGTAGATCCGTCATTCACGACAATCAAGCCCAGCGCGCATACGGCGGGATCAAATTGCGATTGGAATGCCTGGAAACGCGCGGCGAGCAACTCCTCCCAGCCATTGGGCGGGTTGTAACAGGGGACGATCACGTTTAATCTTACGATGGAAGACAAAATGGCGGCGATTAACAGGCCTTATGACAATAGATGGCAAATGTAAAAAAAGATCGGTCAGCGCGTGTTTAAAATTACAGGATCAATCGGCGGACAAAGGGATTTTTTTAGCCGGACTGCGAGCCAGCGAAGTAGGTACAAGTAAAAACGGAAAAAATCACGTCAATAAATCGCTCCCAATCCGATATAATAGCCGCTCTTTCCAACAATATACGCACTTAATTTTGGCGAACGGGCAGCATCCGGAAACCCAGGGTGGCAAAACCGCCGGCGTCAACGTGCTCTATCCGGATTGTATGGGCGCCACCGAGTTGGACGACGATTTCGTCGGTAACCGCTTCGTGCGCATCCCAGTGGTCAATCAGTTGCCGACCGTCGAGGTAGAGGCGGGCGCCGTCGTCGGAGCTCAGTTCGATGCGATAGACGCCGGGTTTTATCTCGAAGTTCGTATTTGCAACGGTGAGAAAGCGATCGGCCTGAACGCGGGCTGTCGGCCGATCCCACCACGCGAAGTACAAATCCCGGGTGCGCAGGCTGTCGGCTACCGGGCCGTTTTCCAGGCGCTGCACGGCGTCGGCCTGGGTCAACGGGTCGGTCTGGTCGTCGTAATTATACCAGGCAACCTGCCAATCGAGTTTTTTGGTAAATTTTTCCAGTTCGAAATAATAAGGCTTTTCCGGGCCTGCCGTAATTTTTTCGCCGAAAACGGTCGTGATCGTATCCGTTCCGGTGTAGGCAAACTGGATATAAATGTCCTCTGCGCCGGGTTCCGTTTGCACGGAGATAAATTCTTCAGGCATAGTTCCTTGCGTGCGGTTCATTTTCCGGACGCCCTGCATCTTTTTTACCTGCCAATTGCCGGCGGGGCCTTGCAGGTCGAAGCTCAGGTAATTGGGGAGGTCTTGCGGCGGCCCTTCCACAGCGATCGGCCGCCGAAAATCGTAGGGCCCCCATTCGCCGATGTGGATATGGCGTCGGCCTTGAGGACGATCGGCGGGCGGTTGCGTATTGATGCCGCCGGGCAGGCTGTCGGGTTCATCCAGTTCGGCGGCGGGTATTTCGAGGGGCTTGAAGGGGTTTCCCGATTTTTTATCGGGAAAATTGGTGTTGAGCGTACGCGATTTTTTGAGTTCCGAGTGCGCGTAAAAGCGTTCGATATCGGCTGCCGGCGCGTACACCTCGTTTCGGAGAAAGGTGAGGTTCACGTTTGGAAGGGGTGTTTCGAGGAGGTTGGGACATTCGGCGAACAGATTTTCGCCGTTTACGGCCACATTGCTGGATAGGCTGATGTTGAGCGGGGTTCTTGTTTGGAAAAAGACATTTCGGTCAATCACCGTTCCGTTGCTCCGCACGTCTCTTTTTTGGGAATAAACCCAGTCGGCGGGTTGTTTTTCCCTGGCCCACAGCCGCACGCCCACGGAATCGCCGCGCAGGAAATTTTGCAGGACGGTGTCGCGCTGGCCGTGTTCGATCGCAATCGCGGTTTCACAATTTTGGATCCTATTTCCCGAGATTCGGGTATCGTAGGCATAGCCGGCCCAGATGCCGTAAGTACATTCCCGGATAAGGTTGCCGGTGATCTGGTTGCGGGAGAAGGTAGCTTCGATACCGTTGGTCGGGGCGTAGCTAAAATCGTTGCCGTGAATTCGGTTGTCGTTGCAGCCGCCCTCGCCGCTGTCCATGGTCTGCTGGCCGGCCCAGAGGAAGAGGCCGTCTCCGGAATGCGTGCAAGCGTTGAATGCAATCGTATTCTCGTTGCTTTGTTCGTACACGAGCAGGGCTGCGGAGTCTTGTCCGCGTTTATAAAAACCATTGGAGTATCCGCGCACGTTCCAGTCGAGCCGGTTGTGCATTACTTTATTGCGACTGGAGCGATAAAGTCCGATGCCGACGCCCGAGTTAAACTGGAAGGTATTATTGAACACGGTGCCTTCGTTGCAGCCGCGCATCAGCAGCGCATTTTGATTGCCGGTGGCGCGGCAATTGCGCACGACCACGGCCTGGCAGTTTTTGAGGTACATACCGGCGCCGTAGCGCAGCCATTCATCCTGGTCGTTGTTGTGGTAGCTGAGCCAGTCGGAAAAATCTTCTCTTTCACGCGTCGAGCGGAGTTTCGGGCGGTAATTGTAGGAAAAATCGCAGCCGTCGAGGGTCAATCCGTCGGCTTCTTCCGCTAGCAGCGCCAGTTTGAAGCCTTGCGCGCGCGCGTTGCGCAGGGTCACGTTTTTCCCTTTGATTCGGATTGCCAGACCGGTAAACAAGTCCGGTCTCGTGCTGTCCGCCTTGCTGCGTACGAGCGCGCCCTGAAAATCCACTTCGATGCCGTCGCCGTCGATGGTGATCAGCGCCTGTATGGCATCTGTCGTTACCGGCGGCAGGAGACGCTGCGCGCTATCGGCCGCCATTCGGTAAGTCCCGGGTTTAATCTTGACACTTTTTCGAATGACGAGCCCCGGACTGAGGGCAATTTGTTGGCCTTGCAGCGCCAATCCGCAGGAAATGAACAGCAGGAAAGCGTAAATTCGTTGTTTCATGCGGCAAAGATAAAGATAAGTAGTTATGCAAAAGAAATTGCGGATTATGGAATGCGGAAGCCGCAATCGCCCCCTCACCCAAACAAGCTTGCCTCCACCCGCTGGCACAAAATATGGCCGATCAGAATATGCGCTTCCTGGATACGCGGCGTATCCTTTGAGGGGACGTTCAGTAAGATCTGGCATAAATCGGCCATTTTTCCGCCGGTTTCCCCGGTCATACCCACGATCAGCATCCCTTGCATTTTGGCTTTTTCGATGGCTTTGAGGATATTGGGCGAATTGCCGGAGGTGCTGATGGCCACGAGCACGTCGCCGGCTCGGCCGGCCGCTTCGACCATGCGGGCGTACACATCGTCGTAGCCGTAATCGTTGGCGACGGCCGTGACGTAGGAGCTATTTACGTGGAGCGCTTCGGCATAGAGCGGCGGCCGGTCTGTGTAAAAGCGACCGGATAATTCGGCGGCGAGATGCTGCGCGTCTGCTGCGCTGCCGCCGTTGCCGCAAAAAAGGACTTTGCCGCCGTTGCGGAAAGTGTCTGCCCAGATCGTGGCCACCGCTTCGATGCGCTCGAGGAAGCGGTCGTCTTGCAGGAGCGCCTGTTTTACGGCGATGCTGCTTTCGATGGATTTTTTAATATCAGGATGGATCATGTGTTGCGGAGTTTGAACAATAAGCGGGCGGGTGTGTAAAAAGTCCTTTGTCTCTTTTTTAGTAAAATAATATTTTCTCACTATTCTATTTCGCCGCCGAAGGCGGCGAAATAGTCGGTCGGGTTATACAGGGCTTTAAAACAGTTTCTCCGCATCAGGCATTGCGGATTTCGATCACGGTTCCATCGCGGCCGAGTTCGACATGGGGCGGGAGCATTTTTTCCACATCCCGGGCAAGTCCGAGGTGGTGGCTAATGTGGGTGATCCAGGCTTTTTCCGGTTTGATCTGGTCAATCAGATCGAGGCACTCCTCGAGGGAGAGGTGGGTTGGGTGCATTTTATGCTGCAGGGCATTGAGGATGAGGTAGCGGACGCCGGCGATTTTCGCCATCTGGTCGGGTTCGATCCTTTTTACATCGGTGAGATAGGCGATCGGCCCGAACCGAAACCCGAGAATCGGCAGGCGGCCGTGCAGGATGCCAATGGGGGTCACCTGCACACCGGCGAGATGGAAGGGCGTATTCGCATCGAGGGGGTGCAATTCGATGCGCGGCAGTCCGGGAATCGGCTCGCCGAATACATACGCGAAGCGGAGGCGCACATCATCTGCCACCCGGGGCAGGGCGTACACCGACAGCGGGTGGCCGCTGCGGAAATTGAACGGCCGGATATCGTCCAGGCCGATGACGTGGTCGTTGTGTTCGTGCGTGAGCAGGATGGCATCCAGATGTTTGACGCCGGCGCGCAGCATTTGCTGGCGCAGATCGGGGCCGGCGTCAATGAGGATATTCGTTGGGCCGACAGACAGCAGGGCCGCACTGCGCAGGCGCTTATCCCGTGGATCCTCGGAGGTACACACCGGGCAGTCGCAACCGATAACGGGTACGCCTTGAGAAGTGCCGGTGCCGAGGAGTGTGAGCGTCAAAGGTAGTCTAATAAAAGAATGAGCGCGCGGTGGAGCGCAGAGAAGCGGTCAGGCGGTTGGCGCGTTGGATTGTTCGGTTTCCGCTTGGCGTTTTTTCCATTTGGCAATCAAATCAAGGGAGGCCGGGCTTAAGGTATCCGGATCGAGATGCAGGCCGCCGAGGATTTCCAGCAGGCAATTGATGCGCGCTTCCGTGTCAAAAAATTTATTGACGACCACGATTTTCCGTTCTTCCACCTTGCAATAACCGCTCTGGAAGTTGCCTTTTTCGTATCGGACGGCGTACGACAGTTCCTGAAACAGTTCTTCGAGTTTTTTTAAAGTGGTCTGATTGTAGCGCATAATCTTTTTAGAAAAGCAACTTTTGGCAGTTGGCGGATGTTATCGAACAAGCGCAGTATCTTTGCAACTGCGCGTGCAAAAGTATCCAAAATTTTCCACTATGTTTTATAGAATTACGCTTCCGGTTTCTTTACTTGCCTTGGTTTTTACCCTGGTTCAACCGGTGCAGGCACAGCGCGAGCAGCGCTTCCGGGCGGGAATCATCGCGGGTCTGACGGCCTCTCAAATTGACGGGGACGAATCCTACGGCTACAATAAGCTCGGATTGCAGGCCGGCGTGCGGGCGGCGGCCATCTTGAACAAGCGGGCAGAAAGCAGTATTGAGCTGTTGTTCGCGCAGCGCGGCGCGCGCAATGAGTTGATTCCGAACAATATCAACCCGAATAATTTTTCGCTTACGCTCAATTATGTGGAGGTGCCGCTTCAATTCCACTACAAGGACTGGTTTGTGGATGACGACGAGGACGGTTTTTACCGGGTGGTGGTGAACGGCGGTTTATCGTACGGCCGCTTGATCAATTTCCGGGTGAGCGACGATCTGAGTTTTATCGAGGTGGTAGCGCCGTATGTCAATAAAAACGATTTTAATTATTTATTGGGCGCAACGATTTATGCCAATCGCCACCTGGGCTTTACCATTCGCGCATCGCGCGGCATCGGATTTATTTATAATCCCACAAAATGGGATACACCGCCCTCGGCCAGGAAATGGTACAGCCACGCCTTGTACTTTCAGGCGGTTTATATGTTGTAATTGGCTCCCACACCTTATTGTCATATGCGAAAAGCCGTTTTGGATATGGGTACAAACACCTTTCACCTCATGGTGGTGGAATGGGACGCGGTCGGCGCTTGGCGGCCGCTGCATCGAAATCGGGTGTTTGTCAAATTAGCGGAATCGGGACTGTACCACATCGGCGAGGCAGCGTTCGAGCGGGGCTTACAGGCAATGAATGCCTTTCGCGCCGATCTTGACACCTTTGCGCTGGATGCAGCAGATGTAGCGGCATTCGGCACTGCCGCGTTGCGCAGTGCGGCCAATGCGCCGGAATTTATAGCAAGGGTGTACGATCAGACCGGCATTCGCGTCCAGGTCATCTCGGGCGAGGAAGAGGCGCGCCTGATCTACCTCGGTGTCCGGCAGGCGACGCCCTGGCCGGCGCACGCGCGCGTTTTGATCATGGATATCGGCGGCGGCAGTGTGGAGTTTATTTTGGCCGATCGGCAGGCGATATTCTGGAAACGGAGTTTTAACGTCGGCGTGGCGGTATTGTACCGGTTATTCCACCGCAACGATCCAATTTCGTCGGCTGAAATAGCGGATATGGAACATTTTCTGGAAACGGAGCTGGCGCCGCTTTGGGAGGTATTGCAGACGCAGCCCGCGGAAAGTCTGGTCGGCGCGGCCGGGGCTTTTGATACGATTGATTTGTTTGCGCTCGATCCGGCGACCAAACCGCTGCTGTACGGGTATCTGCCCGCGCCGGATTTCGAACCGGTGTACCGCTTGTTTATTCAATCCACCCGCTTCGAACGGCTGGCTATGCCGCTGCTGATGCCGGAGCGCCAGGAGATGATCGTGGCGGCGGTCGTACTAATTCGATACGTGCTGCAACGCGCGGGCATACGCGAAATATACACTTCTACCTATTCTATGAAAGAAGGCATGGTAGCCGATGTGCCGCTTGGCGGCTGATCCGGTGTCAAACACTTAAGAAGCGTCTAAAAACCCCGGCTTACCCAGCGTTTTTAGACGAGCATCTATTCCCCGGCAAATACCGCAGCGATGTACTCGCGGTTCATGCGGGCGATATTTCCCACCGAAATTTCTTTTGGACACTCGGCTTCACAGGCCGTCACATTGGAACACTGTCCGAAGCCTTCCTTGTCCATTTGCGCAACCATTTCCAGGACGCGTTGCTGCCGTTCCACCTGACCTTGTGGGAGCAGGGCGAGGTGGCTCACCTTGGCGGACGTGAAGAGCATGGCCGAGGCGTTCGGACAGGCGGCCACGCAGGCGCCGCAGCCGATGCAGGCGGCCGCGTCGAATGCTTTGCCGGCGACGTCCTTCCCAACGGGGATGTTATTCGCATCCTGCGCCTGGCCGGTATTCACGCTCACATACCCGCCGGACTGGATGATGCGGTCGAATGCGGAGCGATCCACCACGAGGTCTTTAACCACCGGGAATGCTTTGGCGCGGAACGGCTCGATCACGATCGTATCGCCGTCTTTATAGTTGCGCATGTGCAATTGGCAGGTCGTCGTGCCCTTCATAGGGCCGTGTGGGCGACCGTCTATGACCAGCGAGCAGGTACCGCAGATCCCTTCGCGGCAGTCGTGCTCGAAGGCTACGGGTTCTTCGCGTCGGGCGATGAGTTGCTCGTTGAGGACATCGAGCATTTCCAGGAACGACATGTGTTCGTTTACCTGATCCAGTTGATATTGGACAAATTCGCCTTTATATTTACCACCTTGACGCCAGATTTTGAGCGTCAATTTCATATCCTTGCTCATAGAAAAAGGAAAAATTACAGATTATTTATAAGATCGCTGGCTTACTTTCACCACCTCATACTCCAGCTCCTCCTTGTGGAGCGCCGGCGCCTGTCCTTCGCCTTTCCATTCCCAGGCGGCGACGTACATAAAGTTTTCGTCGTCGCGCAGCGCTTCGCCGTCTTCCGTTTGGAATTCCTCGCGGAAGTGTCCGCCGCAGGATTCGTTGCGGTGGAGGGCGTCGGTGCACATGAGTTCGCCGAGTTCTATGAAATCGGCTACGCGCAAGGCTTTCTCGAGTTCCGGATTGTATTCGTCGGTGCGACCGGGGACGAACACATCGCGGTAGAACTCGGCGCGCAGTTCCCGGATTTCCCGGATTGCTTCCTGAAGCCCTTGGGCGTTGCGCGCCATGCCGCATTTATCCCACATGATTTTGCCCAGGCGGCGGTGGAAACTTTCCACGCTTTGTTTGCCGCCGATCTGCATCAATACTTGGATGCGGTCGGCCACCGCTTGCTCTGCGGCGTCGAATTCCGGCGTATTGGTGGGGATAGCGCCGGTACGAATGTCCCGGCTCAGATTAGATCCGATGGTATAAGGCAGCACGAAATAGCCGTCGGCCAGACCCTGCATCAGTGCAGAAGCGCCAAGGCGGTTAGCGCCGTGGTCGCTAAAATTCGCTTCGCCTGCGGCGTACAGTCCGGGCAGCGAAGTCATCAGTTCATAATCCACCCAAAGTCCGCCCATCGTATAGTGTACGGCCGGATAGATCCGCATGGGTACCTCGTAGGGATTGTCGCCCGTGATCTTCTCGTACATTTCGAAAAGATTACCATAGCGGGCGGACACGACCTCTTTGCCGAAGCGTTTGATTGCGTCTGCAAAGTCGAGATAGACGGCTAGTCCGGTGGATCCTACGCCACGGCCTTCGTCGCACACTTGTTTTGCGGCGCGGCTGGCGATATCGCGGGGCACCAGGTTGCCAAATGCGGGGTACTTGCGTTCCAGGTAATAATCGCGGTCTTCTTCCGGTATTTGGCTGGGGTGTTTTTTGCTGTCTTCTGCGCGTTTGGGCACCCAGCAGCGACCGTCATTGCGCAGCGATTCCGACATGAGCGTCAGTTTCGATTGATAATCGCCGGATACCGGGATACAGGTGGGGTGGATTTGGGTATAGCAGGGGTTGGCAAAGAACGCGCCGCGGCGGTGCGCCCGCCAGGCGGCTGAGACATTGCACATCATCGCGTTGGTACTCAGGTAGAATACGTTGCCGTATCCGCCGGTGGCCAGCACGACGGCATGGGCGCTGTGGCGTTCCAGTTTGCCGGTGAGCAGGTTGCGTGCGATAATGCCGCGGCACTTACCGTCCACCGTGACCACATCCAGCATTTCGTGCCGGTTATACAATTTAACGCTCCCGAGCGCAACCTGACGGCTGAGCGCCTGGTACGCGCCGATGAGCAGTTGCTGACCCGTTTGTCCGCGCGCATAGAATGTACGCGACACCTGCGTGCCGCCGAAAGAGCGGTTGTCGAGCAGGCCGCCGTATTCGCGGGCAAAGGGCACCCCTTGCGCCACACATTGGTCAATAATCAGGCGGGAGGCTTCTGCCAGCCGGTGCACATTGGCTTCGCGGGCGCGGTAGTCGCCGCCTTTGATGGTTTCATAAAAGAGTCTTTGCACCGAATCGCCATCGTTGCGGTAATTTTTAGCGGCATTGATACCGCCTTGCGCAGCGATGGAGTGCGCGCGCCGCGGGCTGTCGTGGAAGGTAAAAACCTTGACGTTGTAGCCCAGTTCGCCCAGCGATGCCGCTGCGGAAGCGCCGGCCAGGCCGCTGCCCACGATGATGACGTCTATCCGGCGTTTGTTGTTAGGCGAAACAAGCGGAACTGTACTTTGGTACGTCGTCCATTTATCGCGCATGGTCCCGCCGGGGATCCTGGAATCGAGTTTAATTTCTTTTTCCATAATATTACGAGCGGATTCAAGTCTATTTTAAATAGGTAACAACCGGGATCACGGCAAACAGCAAGGGTACGATCACCGAATAGACCATTCCCAGGACTTTGATTGCCGGCGTGTATTTTTTGTGATTCAGGCCCAAGGTCTGAAAACTGGACCAAAAGCCGTGCCACAGATGGTAGCCGATGACGGCCATGCTGATAACATAAAACAGCACATAAGCTAGTTCTTTATAAGAAGCCGTGACCAGCGCGTACAGATCTTTCACCGGATGCGGATACGTATCGTACTCCACAAACGGCACGGCGCCCCAGTGCATTTGAAACCAAAACTGGTACATGTGCAGCACGATGAAAATCAGGATGATGATACCCAGCCAAGCCATGCTACGAGAAGCGCGTTCTTCCGGCCGCGCGAATTGCACAGCGTACCGAGTATTGCCGCGGGCGGCGCGATTGCGGCGCCAGAGCAACAGTCCCTGCACGGCATGCAGCACAATCGAAAAATACAGCAAATAAGAGGTCGTTTTTATGAGCGGATTGTGCGTCATAAAATAGGCGTAGGTATTGAACGCTTCGCCGCCGTCGTCTTTGAGCAACTGGAGATTTCCGATCAGGTGGATAACCAGGAAGAGAATCAGAAAAATTCCTGTCAGGGCCATCACGGTTTTTTGGCCGAGCGAGGAAGTAAGAAATTTAGTAAGCCAGTTCATGTCGCTAAATGCAGATCATTTTATGTGTCCGACCCTGCGTCCATCAAGTATGATCACAACAGGGCGTAAATTCGGCTATTTTAAAACCGCAACAAAATTAGAGAAGCAAACGCGGGCGCCCAATTTTAGTTGGGCTAAAGACGAGCCTTGACTTTTATTTAGAATTTGTCTAAAATTGGTGCGGATAAATACGAGCCGTCAAAGCCGAACGGCAGCAAGTCGCTGCTGTTTTCAAACACCCAAACGGGGCCTATTTGGCCCTGCAAGAGGAGCCGGATTGCCTGGCGGTTTTTAATTTCCGTTTCGACCAGTACCTGTCGGCATGCACCGCAGGGTGTTGCCGGCCGTTGGATGGTTTGGCTGCTGTTTTCTACGGTCACCGCCATTGCGAGTACCGGCATTTCCGGAAACTTTGAAATCGCCGCAGCCAGCGCAGCGCGTTCGGCGCACAGGCACAAAGGATAAGCGGCATTTTCGTAGTTGGCGCCCTCGACGATGTCGTTGTTTGCGAGCAATGCGGCAGCGCCCACGCGGAACCGGGAGTAGGGCGCATAAGCCAGGCGGAGCGCATTTTTAGCGGATTCTAGCAGCCGTTTGTCTTGCCCGGGCAAATCGCCGGGCGTTTCATATTGCAGGTAGGAGATAGATAGTTGGCGTTTTTCCATTTGCAGCAGATTTGCCGTTTTGTGCGGCGTTGTTTGAAGCGTAACTACCGTTGTCTGGTGAAACAGGGATTTTTGTTTGCCTCCAGCACCACCGACTAAGTAGTTCCTTTGAAGAAAAGCCCGGATATTCCTGTGCGGAGTATCCGGGCTTGTAGGGCTTGGCGGGTTACGATAGCCTTATCGGCGTCCACCACCGCCGCCTCTGCGGTCGCCGCCGCGTCCACCGCCGCCGCCTCTGCGGTCGCCGCCGTCGCCGCCCTCCTTGCGTTCCGGTCGTTCCCGTTCCACATATCCTTCCGGTTTGGGCAGGAGCGCTTTGGCAGACAGGCGCATTTTGCCGCTGCGTTGGTCTATTTCGACGATTTTGAAGCGGACTTTATCGCCCAGTTTATACACGTCTTCTACATTGTCTATGCGGTTGTAGCTGATTTCCGACACGTGGAGCAGGCCGCTTTTGTTGCCGAATTTCACGAACACGCCGTAAGGCTGAATGGTTTCCACCACACCTTCGTACTCGCCGTCCAATTCCGGAATAAACACGATATCCTGAATTTTGCCGTAAGCGGCGTCCAGCGCAGTTTTGTCCGGGCCGAAGATGGCCACGATACCGCCCTGTTCATCTTCATCAATGGAGATGGTGGTGCCGGTTTGGCGTTGCATTTCCTGAATAATTTTGCCACCCGGGCCGATGACGGCGCCGATGTAGTCGCGCGGAATACGGAATTCCACCATGCGCGGCGCGTGCGGTTTCAGGTCTTCGCGTGGTTCCGCGATGGCTTTGGCCATTTCGCCGAGGATATGGATACGGCCTTCCCGGGCTTGCACGAGTGCTTTTTCCAGGAGTTCGTAGGGCATACCGTCAATTTTGATATCCATTTGCGTGCCGCAGATACCCTTGTTGGTGCCTGTTACCTTGAAGTCCATATCGCCCAGGGCGTCTTCGTCGCCGAGGATATCCGACAGGATGGCGATCCGGCCCTTGTCGTCGGCAATGGCGCCCATGGCGATACCGGCGATTGGCGCCTTGAGCGGCACGCCGCCGTCCATCAGCGCCATGGATCCGGCGCAGACGGTCGCCATGGAAGAGGATCCGTTGGATTCCAGGATATCCGACACGATGCGCACGGTGTAAGCGAACTCCTTCGGCATGAGTTTGCGGATCGAGCGGCCGGCCAGGTTGGCGTGGCCGACTTCCCGGCGGCCGGGGCCGCGCATGGGTTTTACTTCGCCGGTGGAGTAGGGCGGGAAGTTATAATGGAGGATAAAATTATCGTCATAAGAGCCCAGCGCATTGTCTATCAGAGCCTGATCCTGTTTGGTGCCGAGCGTCAGCGACGTGAGCGCTTGCGTTTCGCCGCGATTGAAGATCGAAGAGCCGTGGGCACTGGGCAGGAAATCCACTTCGCACCAGATCGGGCGCACTTCATCGGATTTGCGGCCGTCGAGGCGTTTGCCTTCCGACAGTACGACGTCGCGGATGATGTGTTTTTTAATTTTTTCATAGTAGCGGCTGGCCGTACTGCCCCATTCTTCCATAAATTCTTCGCCGAATTCCTCTGTAATAGTAGCGATAGTGGTTTTTTTCAGTTCTTCCAGGCGGCTTTTGCGCGTATTTTTATCGCTGGCACTGCGTGCGAGGGTATAAATTTCCTCAGACACCAGAGATTCCATACGCATTTTGAGCGCCTCATTTTCAGGGATTTCCGGGAGCGAGCGTTTCACGAGCGCGCTTTCGCCGACCATTTCGGCTAAGCGTTCTTGGGCTTCGATCTGCACCCGAATGACCTCGTGCGCAATTTTTAGCGCTTCGATCAGGTCGTGCTCCTGGCATTCATCCGCTTCGCCCTCCACCATGGTGATATCGTGTTTCGTAGCGGCGACGATAAAATCCATATCGGCGTTTTTCAATTCTGCGCTGTTTGGATTAATCACGAACTGGCCGTTGATGCGGGCCACGCGCACTTCCGAGAACAGCGCCTCCACGGGGATATTGCTTACGGCCACTGCGGCGGAGCAGGCCAATCCGGCGAGCGCATCGGGCGTAGCGTGCTTGTCGGCGGAAATCAGGTTGATGATTACCTGCGTTTCGTTCATGTAGCCGTCGGGGAAGAGCGGGCGCAGGGCGCGATCCACCAGGCGGCTGATCAGGATTTCATAATCCGACAGGCGCGCTTCGCGGCGGAAAAAATTGCCGGGAATACGGCCGGCTGAGGCGTATTTTTCCTGATAGTCAACAGACAGCGGAAAAAAGGGCTGTCCAGGTTTGGGTTCGAGGGCGCTGACGACCGTAGCCAGCAACATGGTATTGCCCATGCGTACCAAGACGCTACCGTCGGCCTGCGTGGCCAGTTTTCCGGTTTCCAATACGACTTCTCTTCCATCGGGCAGTTGGAAGGACGTACTTAGCGGGATTTGTTTTCCCATAGCATAAAATAGTTTATGCCCCGGTGCGCCTTGTCGTTTAGCCGTGTAGGTTATGTGTCCGGGTCGTTCGATCAAAAACCGAAAGCATCACACAAAGATGCCGGGAGAATCCGTCGCCGGCGTCTTTGTGTGGGGGAAATTACTTTTTTCCCCGTTTTTGATCGCGATCTCCGAGCCGGTTCTACAAACCGATACAGGGCGTTGACAGGCGAACAGGAGCGCGTTTACAATCTATCCGCAGATTACTGCGGCATTTTTTCTATTTTTTGTAACTACTTAGCCGATCGCTGTCTGGCCCAAAAAGTCCCATTTTCCGCCATACTTCGCAATTTTTTTTGACCGTAGCGCTGCTACGGCCTGCAAAAAATCGCTTCGTCTGGCAAAAAATGGATCCTTTTTTGTCTCAGACGCGACCGGCTAAGTAGTTACTATTTTTCTGACCTCTGCGCAATTATTGGTTCCGGCCTTAAAAAATCTGTTTTTCAGGCGCCGGGGCCGCGTGGCAGGCGGTCATTAAAAAAAAGGGAGAGACCTTCGACCGGTCTCCCCCCTCTCAGGTCTTTTATTTACGCAGACCAAGTTTCTCCAGCAGTGCGCGATATTTGAAAATATCTTTTTTCGAATAATAGGAAAGCAGGCGCTTCCGCTGGCCTACCATCGCCAGCAGCGAGCGGCGGGTAGCATGGTCTTTGTGATTGGAACGCAAGTGCGCCGAGAGGCTCTCGATGCGGTAGGTCAGCAGGGCGACCTGTACCTCTACGTTGCCGGTGTCTTTTTCGTTCTCGCCATATTGTTTTACAATGTCGGCGATTTTTGTTTTGTCGTAATAGACTGCCATTTTTTTAAAATAAAAATAAAATGAAAAGATAGCGACTAAAAGAGGACTTCAGCGGGTCAAACGGCAGTTTATGCCTATCCGTCCAAATTTAGCCGGCGCAAAATTACGGTAAAGTATTTGAAAAATAAAAATTAGCGCAAGTTTAAATTTCGGCGCCGAGGCGAATGCGCACAAATTTTGCAGCCCGAATGCGGGTTATTCGGCAAAAAAGGTAGCATGGAGAAAAATAAAATTTGACGCTTGCAGCCCGGCGACTGAAATTTAAGCACCGCTTAATGGCATTTAAAATAATCGAAGGGCTCCAAACAGTCCAAGCATTTAAACAGTGCCTTGCAGGACGTAGAGCCAAACTGTGCGATCATTTCGGTATTAGCGGACTGGCAGTGCGGGCAGCGTACGATCTGCCGTTCGCCCAGGAGCGCCCGTTTGTCCAGGCTGCCGGTTTCGGGCGGCGCGATGCCGAATGCGCGCAATTTTTGTCGGCCGGCTTCCGTCATCCAGTCGGTCGTCCAAGCGGGTTTTAACACACTGATGACGCGCACCGCTTCGATGCCCGCTTCCTGCAGCGCGGCACGGATATTTACTTCGATCGCACTCATAGCCGGGCAGCCGCTATAGGTGGGAGTAATCACGACTTCTAGCACGCCGTCGTCGGCGACGCGAATGTCCCGCAAAATGCCTAAATCCCGGATCGTGAGTACGGGTATTTCCGGATCGCACACGGTATCGAGCACATCGGCGGATTGGGATATTAAGTCGTTATTTATCAAGCGATTATATATACGTCGTTTGGTTTTTGTCGGTCAGAATATCTTTCAATTCCTTCAGGAACGCGTATTGTTCCGGCATGACCTTTTTCAGCGCTTCTTTTACGGCTACGAAACCGCTGTTTTCCGTATCCGGGATCATTTCCCGGATTTTTTGTTTGGCTTTTTCTTTTGCCACGCGATAATCTTCATAGATCAGGGCGCGCAGCGAAGGCAGTTCGTGCCAGTCGGCCTCCACGGCAATGGCTTTGCGTTGGGCGCCTTGGGCGTCTGTAACTGGTTCCAGTTCGATACAACAACGCTCTGCCAGGCGGGTGGAGCCCAAATCGTCGGTGTGCGGCGTTTTCCACTGATTGTCCGCCTGGTTTTCGTTCACCAAATAGACCTCAAGGCCTTTGTCGCCCACGCGGTAAATGAGGAGATCCACTTTGTCTTGCGCTTGCATGCAGATATTGTATAAAGGAAGTTGGAAATCGGTGCGCCGATTATACCTAATAGAAAGAGTATAACACAGAAAGCGGGGATTAGTTCAGGCACTGGTGTTTTCAGCCGGTAGGTCATTAACGGCCTGAGGTATTATTTTGAAACCCTTTACGGCCAAAAACGCGCGCTGTGCGGGCGGCATACTGCGGCAGTTTTTCAGAGTCGGATGGTGCTTCTGGCAGGTTTGGGCTTTGTAGTTTTAGGCTGGGCGCCTTTTTCCTCTTCTAGGCGTAGCCGTTCTTCCGGCAACAGATCGAGTGGGGCAGCGCCGTCGTCGGCTGGGAAATCCGGCGTTGGGTTAGGCTGAAAAAAGCGTTTAAAAAAATCATCGCCCTCGAAAAATTCCAGGTTGGGCATATCGCCGAAGGGTTGGGAAAAGAACAGATTCAGGTTGCCGCCGCCATCGGGGAATGTAAACGTGGTGTCGAAACGGAACTGAAAGCTGGTATCGGCTCCAAAGCCGAAGGGCAGGCCGGATTTAGGCATAGTTTGAAAACGACGTTCCATTTCCTGAAACAAATCCTGGAATTGCCGCATCCTGTCTTCCGGCGATTGTGCGCCGGCTGCGCGGGCGGAGAGCAGCAGAACGAATGCAAGAATCAATCTGTTCATGGTACAGTATGAATATTTACAGTGCAAAATTATTTGAATCGCAGTGAAAATTCCGAATCTACTCGAAGATTTTCCGTGATCTTTGCGCCATGGAAGTAGCCGTCATCGGCGGGGGCGCCGCCGGTTTTTTTGCCGCAATATCTTGTGCGGAAACGCATCCGGGAGCCAAAGTGTTCATACTGGAACGGGGAAATTCAACGCTCCAAAAAGTAAAGGTGAGCGGCGGCGGGCGCTGCAATGTCACGCATGCCTGCTTCGACGCCCGCGATCTGGTGCGGTATTATCCGCGCGGCGGCCGGGAATTGCTGGGGCCTTTTATGCGTTTTGGGCCGACGCAAACCATCGAGTGGTTCGCAGCCCGCGGGGTGCAGCTCAAAGCGGAGGCGGACGGGCGGATGTTTCCCATAACCGATGATTCGCAGACGATTATAGACTGCCTCTTGCGCGCGGCAGCGCGCGCAGGTGTGCGCGTGGAGACGAGTGTGCGCGCGGAAGGTCTGAGCCGTTCCGGCGATCGCTGGCAGATTCACATTCCTGCTGGCAACCGCTTCGCCGACGTGGTGATCGTGACCACCGGCAGCAATGAACGGGTATGGGCCTGGCTGGCTGCACTGGGCCATCGGATCGTGCCGCCGGCTCCCTCCTTGTTTACTTTTAATACGAAAGACGTCCGGCTGCGCGATTTGTCGGGCGTTTCCGCGCCTGCCGTTTCGCTCTCGATCCCCGCCCTGAAACTAACAGCCGACGGACCGCTCCTG
>JAUMBL010000030.1:0-4384 GCA_032115775.1 Saprospiraceae bacterium
ACTACTTAGCCGGTCGCGTCTGAGACAAAAAAGGATCCGTTTTTTGCCAGACGAAGCGATTTTTTGCAGGCCGTAGCAGCGCTACGGTCAAAAAAAATTGCGAAGTATGGCGGAAAATGGGACTTTTGGGGCCGGACAGCGAGCCGGCTAAGTCGTTACGCTTATTCATACCTTTTTACATAATATGTGCGTAAGTTTAAATTGTCTTGGCGAATTCATGCTCCCCCGCGCCAGGTAAAGAAAAAAGGCTGACCCCGGGGGAGGTCAGCCTAAGCATGAAAAACGATAGTCAACACTATCTATTGTTGCGTTATAGCGTCGCTTTTCGCGACTAAAACTTCATAACAAGACGCGTATTCCGCATCAACACGGATTTACACGGCGAAACTTTCCCCGCAGCTGCAAGTACGCGAGGCGTTGGGGTTGTTGAAGGAAAAGCCCTTGCCGTCCAAACCGCCGGAAAATTCCAGCGTAGTATCGAACAGATAAAGAAAGCTTTTCAGGTCGGTAACCACCTTCACGCCGTTGTCTTCGAAGACTTGATCGTTGGGCTTTGATTCATTGTCAAAGTCCAGTTTATACGACAAACCCGAGCAGCCGCCGGAGGTGACACTTACCCGAACAAAATATTCCTCGCCAATTTTTTCAGACTGCCGGATTTCGGCAATTTTCTTTTTGGCATTTTCTGCTACGTGGATCATAAGGAAATAAACGTGTATTAGACCTCAGCGGTTTCCACTACCAGGCCGTTTTTCTGGCGATAGTCCGCGATCGCGGCTTTGATGGCGTCTTCAGCCAATACCGAGCAGTGAATTTTCACCGGCGGCAGGGCCAGTTCTTCCACGATGTCCATGTTATCAATCGTCATGGCCTCGTCAATCGTTTTTCCTTTGAGCCATTCCGTTGCCAGGGAGGAGGAGGCGATTGCAGAGCCGCAGCCGAAAGTTTTGAATTTGGCGTCGCTGATCATGCCCGTGGCTTCATCTACTTCGATTTGCAGGCGCATTACGTCGCCGCATTCGGGCGCGCCGACAAGGCCGGTACCGACGTTTTTGGCGTCTTTGTTCATGGAGCCGACGTTGCGGGGATTTTTGAAGTGGTCGAGTACTTTATTGCTGTATGCCATATTTGTATAGGTTAGGTTGAGTAGTTTGTTGTTTGACGTTGCGCTCGGGTAGGAGCGGGTTGGAAATTAGTGGGCGGACCACTCGATTTTGCTCAGATCTACACCTTCTTTGTACATTTCCCAGATCGGGCTGAGTTCGCGCATGTGGTTGACGCCGTTGCGCACCAGTTCGATGGCCTGATCCACATCGGCGTCTGTGGTGAAGCGGCCGAGCGAAAAGCGGATCGAGGAGTGCGCCAAATCGTCGCCCAGACCCATGGACACCAGCACATAGGAGGGTTCCAGCGAGGCCGAGGTACAAGCCGAGCCGGAGGACACGGCGATGTGTTGGTTAAAGGTCATCATCAGGCCTTCGCCCTCTACGTGTTTGAACGAGATATTGCACACGTGCGGCATCCGGCTGTTGACGTTGCCGTTGACTTTCGTTTCTTCCATTTTGGAGAGTTCGGATTCCAGGTGGTCGCGCATTTTGCGGAGGCGTGCGGCGTCTTGCGCCATTTCCAGGCGGGCGATTTCTGCGGCTTTGCCGAAACCGACGATGCCGGGCACGTTCAGCGTACCGGAGCGCATACCGCGTTCGTGGCCGCCGCCGTCAATCTGTGCGGTGACTTTCACGCGCGGGTTTTTACGGCTTACATAGAGTGCGCCGACACCCTTGGGGCCGTACATTTTGTGGCTGGTGAAGGACAGCAGGTGGACACCCGTTTCGCGTGGATTCACGGGGATTTTGCCCACGGCCTGCGTGGCGTCGGAGTGGAAAAGGACGCCGTGTTTCTCGCAAATTTGTGCGATTTCGTGCATCGGCTGGATCACGCCCGTCTCGTTGTTGGCCCACATAATGGATACAAGGATGGTGCTGGGCTTGATGGCGGCTTCCAGATCTGCGAGGCTGACCAGACCGTCCTCCTGCACTTTCAGGTAGGTAACTTCCGCGCCTTGCTTTTCCAGGTGTTTGCAGGTATCCAGGATGGCTTTGTGCTCCGTTTCGGCGGTAATAATGTGGTTGCCTTTTTTGGCATACATTTCGAATACACCTTTGAGCGCCAGGTTATTGCTTTCCGTGGCGCCGGAGGTAAAAATGACTTCCTTATCTTCTGCGCTGAGCAGCGCGGCGATTTGTTCGCGCGCGTAGTCCACAGCATCCTCTGCTTCCCAGCCGAAGGAGTGGCTGCGGCTGGCGGAATTGCCCGGTTTTTCATAGAAATAAGGCAACATCGCGTCCACTACGCGGGGGTCGCAGGGCGTGGTGGAATTGTTGTCGAGGTATATTAGGCGGCGGTGATCCATGACGGGATGGTTATTGTTATTTAGATTTAATCTAAGTGAAATTTTGAATGCAAATATAACAGGTTTTGCAAAAAATGGTTTTGTAAAAACAAAAAAAGTTGTGTTTAGCGTATTTCCGGCTGGTTTTAAGTTTATAGGCGCTTAAAAAATCTTGTACATTTGCCGTGTTATGCAAGACATCGAGCAATTTTTCGCTGAATTCCCGCCTGTGTCCAAGGCGGTGTGGTTGGAACGCATTACCAAGGATCTGAAAGGGAAGCCTTTGGAGGATTTATACTGGCGGCTGAGTCCGACGATCACGGCAGATCCCTTTGGGCACGCCGACGATCAACCGACGCCACCGGCGCCTTTGTCGGCCGAACCGAGCAACTGGGCGATTAGCGAGGAAATTCCCGCGGAGGCCGCCGACGCGAACGCCCTGGCCCTGGAGGCGCTGCAATTCGGCGCCGAAGCGCTTTGTTTCCGGCTGGAAAGCCTGGCCGCGCTGGAGCCGGCGCTTGCGGGCATTCACCTGGATTTCATCGAACTGCATGTTGCCGGCAGCGCGTTGCAGGCGAATCCGGGTGCAGTAGCAGCCGTGTTAGAGAAAAAGGCGGCTGAAACCGGCGTGCCCGCCGCCCAATTGCGGGGCGCCCTGGCCTTCGATCCGTTGTCCCTCGCGGGCGTGCGGGACTGGCGCTACCTAACCGACCTGATCGCGCACACGCGGGCGTATCTGCCGGGATTCAGGCTGATCGGCATTGAAGGCGACCGGCACTGGAACGGCGCGGGGGCGGTAGCGGAAGAACTTGCTGCGCTGCTGAAACGCGCCAATCAATATCTGGAGGCGCTGACCGCGCGCGGCTTGTCGCCGGCGGATGCGGCGGCGCAAATCCATTTCGACCTTGCGATCGGTTCGGCATATTTCGTGGAAATAGCCAAATTGCGCGCCTTCCGGCTGCTTTGGCTGAATCTGCTGCAATCCTGGGGCGCGCCGCTGCAAACGCCGGTGCTGGCGGCGCATTTTCATCCGCAGACCTACACGTCGGACTTGCACACCAATATGATTCGCGCCACCACGATGGCCATGTCGGCCGTCCTGGGCGGAGCAGGCCGACTGACCGTCCGGCCCTACGATGACGGCCGAGAAAGCGAAGCGCCGCAAGGGCGCGCGTTTGCCCGCCGTATCGCCCGCAACGTGCAGCACCTGTTGAAAATGGAGAGCTTCCTGCACGAAACGCAGGATCCGGCTTCCGGCAGCTATTATATCGAAACACTCACGCAGCAAATCGCGGCGGAAGCCTGGAAGGTTTTCGGCCGCGACAGCCATTGACGCTCAGATTATGAAAATATTCTGTATTGGACGAAACTACGCCGACCACGCCAAGGAACTGAACAACCCGGTTCCTACCGAACCGCTCGTGTTCATGAAACCGCCCACGGCGCTGGTAGTAAACGATAAGCCGTTTTACTACCCCGATTTCACAAAAGACTTGCACTACGAAGGTGAAATCGTCCTGCGAATCTGCAAAAACGGCCGCTCTGTGCAACCCGAATTTGCCGCGCGCTATTACGACGCCGTCGCTTTCGGGATAGACTTCACCGCCCGCGATTTGCAGGATCAACTCAAGAAAAAAGGCCAGCCATGGGAAATTGCCAAGGCATTCGACCGCTCGGCGCCGCTCAGCACCTTCGTGCCGCTGTCGGAACTGCCCAACCCGGCCGATATCCATTTTCAACTGCGAAAAAATGGGGAATTGGTGCAGGACGGCCATACCCGCGACCTGATTTTTAGTTTTGATACCTTAATTGTCTATCTTTCGCGCTACTTTACCCTCCAAAAAGGCGACTATGTGTTTACCGGTACGCCGGTGGGCGTCGGCCCGGTGCAAATCGGCGATGTGCTGGAAGGCGCCATTGAAGGCAAAACGCTGCTGCATTGCGCAATAAAGTAGTTATAGAAAAATCGCACGCCTCAAAACCGAATTCAAA
>JAUMBL010000031.1:0-6031 GCA_032115775.1 Saprospiraceae bacterium
TGGATTGGCCGTAGTGCCGTTGCCGGCGAGCGTCGTGTTGGTTGCGGCGGTTTGCGTTCCCCAGTCGTCGGGGCCGTCGTTGTCGTCGGCGGCAGGAATCCAGTTTGTACCGTCGAATTTCAGCACCTGTCCGTTGGAAGCGCCTTGCGGGGCGATGCGGAGTGGATTGGCCGTAGTGCCGTTGCCGACGAGGGTTGCGTTGGTTGCGGCGGTTTGCGTTCCCCAGTTGTCGGCTGCGCTGTTGTTGTCATCGGCGGGAATCCAGTTGGTACCGTTCCATTTCAGCACTTGACCGTTGGAAGCGCCTTGCGGAGCGATGCGGAGCGGGTCGGCCGAAGTGCCGTTGCCGGAGAGAGAGGGGTCGGTTTCAGCGGTTTGCGTACCCCAGTTGTCGGGGCCGTCGTTATTGTCGTCAGCGGGGAGCCAGTTGGTACCGTCGAACTTCAGCACTTGACCGTTGGAAGCGCCTTGCGGAGCGATGCGGAGCGGGTCGGCCGAAGTGCCGTTGCCGGAGAGAGAGGGGTCGGTTTCAGCGGTTTGCGTACCCCAGTTGTCGGGGCCGTCGTTATTGTCGTCAGCGGGGATCCAGTTGGTACCATTCCATTTCAGCACTTGACCGTTGGAAGCGCCTTGCGGAGCGATGCGGAGCGGGTCGGCCGAAGTACCGTTGCCGGAGAGAGAGGGGTCGGTTTCAGCGGTTTGCGTACCCCATTTATCGGGACCGTCGTTGTTGTCGTTGGCGGGTGTCCAAGTGATTCCGTCCCATTTTAGTACCTGGCCGTTTGCGGCGCCTTGTTGTGCGATGCTCAGCGGGGTCGTTGCGCCGTTTCCTGCGAGCGTGGTATTCGTAGTTGCCACTTGCGAGCCCCAGTTATCCCCAACGCCTGCCTGGTCTTGTGCGGGCGCCCAAGCAGATCCATTCCATTTGAGGACTTGTCCGGGATTTGCGGACATCTGATTAATTTTAGTGCCGGTTACGGCGCCGTTGGTAATTTTATCCGTTTGCACGGCATTGTTTGCCAGTTCGGTGCTTGTAACGGCAGACGGATTTATTTGAAGATTATTAAAAAAACCGGTTACATCCCCGCCGGACGGCGTATTTACTGTTATATCGTTAAACGGATCAATATCTCCGGCATTATTGATAACATAATTTCCATTTCCGTTATCAATCACATCAATGGCGATCCCGGCGATTACATTTGCAGTGCCTGATTGATCTGCTGCGGGCGTCCAGGTAGTTCCGTTAAATTTAAGCACCTGACCGTTTGTCGCGCCCATGGCGTTTATTTTTTGTCCGGTCACTGCACCGTTGGTGATATTTGCCGTTTCCACGGCATTATCCGTCAGCTCGGTAGAAGAAACGACATCCTGTTTGAGTTGCAGATTAGAGAACGGGCCGGTTACGTCGCCATTGGAGACGGAGGCCGTTGTCAGGTCGTCAGACGCATTCAAGTCCCCGGTATTTGCGATAGTAAAATTCGGCGTCGCACCGGTCACCGAAATCCCTGCTCCTGCCGTGAGGTTGACATTGCCGCCGCCGCCGGTTTCATCCGTTTGCGGCAGCCAGACACTTCCGTTCCATTTGAGTACCTGGCCGGTTTGGGCGCCCATATTGTTGATTTTTGATCCGGTGACGGCGCCATCGGCAATTTCGCCGGTACCGACTGCGCCGGTGGCGATCTCGACTGCGCCTACGGCATCCGGGGCGATTTTGTCGGAATTGACGGCATTCGGAGCGATTTTTGCGGAATTTACCGCTTCATTGGCGAGTTCGGAGGCGCCCACTGCGCCCGGATTGATTTGCAGGTTTGCGAAGGAGCCGTTGAGATCGCCGCCGGCCTGCGAGATATTCGTCAGGTCGTCGCTTGGATTGGTATCCCCGGTATTTGAAACCGTATATTCTGTACCGTTCTGTTGGACGTCAATGCCCGTTCCTGCGACGAGCGTGATAGAACCGCCCCCGCCTTGTACATTAATGGTAGTCACGGTGGTGATTCTGCCTTTTTCATCCACGGTGATGACCGGAATTTGTCCCGCGCTGCCATAAGTGCCCGGCATCACGCCAGTATTGGAAAGGCTGATCGTGCCGGCGCCTGTGATAGGGCCGCCGCTGAGTCCAGCGCCAGTATTGATTTCCGTGACAGTTCCTCCGCCCGCGTTATCGTTTTGGGGCGTCCAAGCGGCGCCATTCCATTTTAGCACCTGTCCATTAGCGGCGTTCTGCGGCGCCAGTCGGAGCGGTGCGCCTGCCGTGCCGTTTCCTGTAAATTCCTGCGAGGACTGGATCACCTGATTGCCCCAGTCGTCATTACCGCCATTTGCGGTCGAGAGTGCATACAGGGCATACGGCACGCTCATCAGTTGGGCGACGCCGAGGTCGTCAAATACGTTTGGCGAGGTTTCCAGGGAGACGGACAGGTACTTCGCGCTGCTGCCCCAGTTAATTCCGGAGAAAGATCCTTGGATCGGCGTGCCGCCCTGGCCTACGATCAGGTTTACCAGGCCGTATTCGTTCGTACTAACGACTTGTTTTTCCGAATAAGCGACCGGGCCGTTGGGTGCGTTGGTTCGAATGGCAAATAAAAGCGTAGCGGTTTGATTTGCCAGCGGCGCACCGTTAGCATCTCGAATAATGCCTTGATAATTAAATCCTTGTGGGATGAACTGTGCAGACAATGTTCCGGCTGCAATACACGCCATTAAAAAAATAAGGTAAACCTTCTTTTGCATGGGAAATCAGTTTTGGAAAATTCAACAAATCGGGAAACAATTTAGAAGCGGGCAAAACGGATTAAAGTATAAAAAAGTAGCAATCGTCCGATATTTTACTCAAAATATTGGACAAGCATACCTATATTTTCTGGAGCCGAACCGTGCCGGTGGATTTTGACACCGGATCGGTCAACAGCAGCAAATAGATTCCAGGCTGCCAACCGGCGCAATCAATGCGTGTTGTACCGTCTTTTGTGAGGCGGTGTGCGACGAGTGTTTGTCCGAGGGTATTCAATACGGCGTACTGCAGTCCGGAATTATCCAACTGCGAATAGTCAATTTGCCAGTAAGTGGAAGCGGGATTTGGATAGACCTGAATTTGCAGCCGGTCTATTTCCTGGGAATCTGTGGAAACTACGGTGCAGAGTTCAGGTTGGTGAAACCCCTGCGTTACCGTAACCTGCAGCATGGTGTCGGTCAGCGTTTGAATCGCAACTTCGCCCACGGTAAAAGCCCAGCGTTGCGTAGGCGTGATTACAGCGTTTCCGGCCGCGCCGATCACTTGATTACAAAGCGTGTAATCCTGACCGAAGGCGGCTCCCATAGTCAAAAAGAGCATTAATACGCCAAAAAGAAATCGGTTCATGATAAGCGGATTTAAAAGTAAACACAAAGGAAAAGAAAAAATCGCGAAATAGTACCGATGTTGTTTTAAAAAACACTTAAAATCAAGAATTACGGGCACAATTTCCGTTGATTAAAGTCAAATGCGAATATACCTATCAAATTTTGTGCCTAAATAATTTTCCATCCGCTTTCGACCGCCTGTAAATTTCTATCTTTGCGGCCCAAACGGGTCGTATGCCCTTTTTTTGCCTAACCAAAACCGCGCTGCCTTGCATCCTGCCGCCTCCGCCTTGTCCAACGCCGGAAACGCTCCGGAAAACGAAGTGCTTGAAAAAGCCTTTCGCCTGATGGCTACCGCCAAATCCATGACCGAAATATACGAGGCCAATTTCAAATTTGTCTCGAAATACGTGCATGCCACCTCGCGGGGGCACGAGGCCATCCAATTGGCCGTCGCGCTGCAATTGCTGCCGCAGGATTACATTTTTCCGTATTACCGCGATGATAGTATCCTGCTCGGAATCGGACTGTCGCCGGAAGACTGTATGTTGCAATTGATGGCCAAACGGGATGATCCGTTTTCCGGCGGCCGCTCGTATTATTGCCATCCCAGCCTCCGACGGGAGGATATGCCTAAAATTCCACACCAGAGTAGCGCAACGGGCATGCAAGCGATTCCTGCTACCGGAACTGCCCTGGGTTTTTGGTATAAGGAGCAAATGGGAATGCACTCCGAAGCGGAAAAACAGCATCCGCCTCTGGTGGTCTGTTCGCTCGGCGATGCCTCGGTCACCGAGGGGGAAATCGCCGAGGCTTTTCAAATGGCAGTGCTCAAGCGCCTGCCCATTTTGTACCTGGTACAGGACAATGGCTGGGATATTTCAGCGAACGCAGCAGAGACCCGGGTGGCCAACGCGGCCGAGTATGCGAAAGGTTTTCCGGGCTTAGAGGCTTTGAGCATCGAGGGCAATGATTTTGACGCGTGCTGGTCTGCCGTGCAAAAGGCGGTTCAAATCATCCGCAGGGAGCGGCGGCCCGTGCTGCTACACGCCCGCGTCCCGCTGCTGAATCACCACACCTCAGGCGTTCGGAAGGAGTGGTACCGGGATGATTTGGAAGACCATATCGCCCGCGATCCGTATCCGCTGCTGCGCGCGCGACTGCAGGCGGCAGGTTTCTCCGCTGCGCATATTCAGCAAATCGAAGTGGAGGCGCAAGAGCGGGTCGCTTCGGATTTTGAACGCGCAAAGCAGGCGGCAGATCCTCGTCCGGAGGATTTATACACCCATGATTTTGCACCCACGCCGATTCTGGAGGAGCGCGGCGAACGCGCCCCAGCCGACGGCGAGCAGAAGGTGATGGTGGATTGCGCTTTATTCGCGATCGAGGAACTCATGCGCAAACACCCGGAGTGCCTGTTGTACGGCCAGGATGTCGGTCGGCGCCTAGGCGGCGTGTTCCGGGAAGCTGCTACGCTGGCGGAAAAATTCGGCGACCACCGGGTGTTCAACACGCCAATTCAGGAAGCTTTCATCGTTGGCAGCACGGTAGGTATGAGCGCCGCTGGATTGAAACCGATCGTAGAGGTGCAATTCGCCGATTATATATGGCCGGGACTCAACCAACTCTTCACGGAAGTCAGCCGATCCTGCTATCTAACCAACGGTAAATGGCCGGTGTCCTGCATCCTGCGCGTGCCCATCGGCGCGTATGGCAGCGGCGGCCCGTACCACAGCAGCAGCGTGGAAAGTGTAGTCGCCAATATCCGGGGTGTTAAAATCGCCTATCCCAGCACCGGCGCCGATTTGAAGGGTCTGCTGAAATCCGCGTTCTACGATCCGAATCCTGTTGTGGTTTTTGAGCATAAAGGCCTGTACTGGAGTAAAGTACGGGGTACGGAAGCGGCTCGCACCGTGGAGCCGGACGAGGATTATGTCATCCCTTTCGGCAAGGCGCGAATTGCGCTGACAGCGGATCCTGCCCAAGTGGAGAATGGCGAATCGCTTGGAATCGTCACCTACGGCATGGGCGTCCATTGGGCGCTACATGCCGCCGCGCGTTTTGAGGGTAGGGTAGAGGTGCTGGATTTGCGCACCCTGTATCCACTAGACGAAGCGGCCATGTATGATCTAGCGCGCCGACACGGAAAAGTGCTCGTGGTTACGGAAGAGCCGGTAAACAATACGTTTGCGCAAAGCCTCGCTGCTCGAATCAGCGAACACTGTTTCGAATGGCTGGACGCGCCCGTGCGCACGCTC
Organism: Saprospiraceae bacterium; assembly: GCA_032115775.1. Taxonomy (GTDB): domain Bacteria; phylum Bacteroidota; class Bacteroidia; order Chitinophagales; family Saprospiraceae; genus M3007. The sequence continues at coordinate 5,601 of JAUMBL010000031.1, forward strand.
GGCGCTGTGAATATGCCGGCCGTTCCGCTCAATAGCACCCTGGAGCAGGAGATGATTCCCTCGATTGAAAAGGTGGAGGCGGCGATGGGAGCGCTTTTGGCGTATTAAATCTGGTTACTGGGCAGCAAACGCCCAGTAACCAGATGCGCTCAAAACCCTGCTTTTATGTACGACCACCCCTTTTCCTGTTTTAGAACCACTTCTACCAGACCTGCGGGAACCGTCCGGCAGGCATCCACCAATTCCTCGCGCTTCACATTCCGTTGTTTCATGGTGTTTTCGCAGGCCACGAAATCAATGCCTTTTGCGGCATACTCCTGCACCTGGCCTGCGAAATCGTTGCTTTTTTTCAAAAACGACAGCCCGTTGTTGTGGCATACAACCTCGATTTTTGCATTGGGGGCAGCGTTCAGGAAGTTTTGGAATTGTTT
>JAUMBL010000032.1:0-12902 GCA_032115775.1 Saprospiraceae bacterium
GCGATGCTCCTGGAGCAGGAGGATACGGCACGCGTGAAAAGCGTATTGGCGCGATATTGGCGCCTATGGTCCATCCGTTACTTTCCTGCCGCGCCGGCATTATACCAAAAAGCGGAGGACTGGGCGGTGCGGCTCGGCGGAAGCGATTACCTCCCTTTTGGCGGAATCAGCCTGAAATTAAGCAACCTGTTTGGGTGGAAAATGGTGCGATGGCTGCAGTTCGGCAAACAGCAACTAATTTCCTTGAAAATGACGCTATTTGCCGGACGCGGCACTAGTTTCTATTAACCAAATCATCCGATATTGAAAATCCTCCTGACCGCCGATCCGGAACTACCCGTGCCGCCCATGTACTATGGCGGCATCGAGCGGATAATTGACAGCCTGGCTGCCGCCTACCGCGAAGCAGGGCATACGGTGCTGCTGGTTGCGCATCCGGAAAGCCCGTGCAGGCATGTTGAACAGTTGTTCGGCTGGCCCGCCCAAAGTTCCGCAGGAACAGGGAATATTTGGAAAAACCTGCAATTTCTGAGAAAAATCTACCAGGCGCACCGCCCCGATGTGATTCATAGTTTTTCCCGATTATTGTACCTCTACGGGCTGCTTGCCGCCCCCGAGGTACGGATTTTGCAATCGTATCAACGCGCGATTCACCCGCAAAGCACCCGGCTGGCATCCTTTTTACTCGGGAAAAGACTGTCATTCACCGCCTGCGCCGCCCACTTGTATCAAAACCTGCCGGTGAAAGACAAATTTCAGACCGTTTACAATTTCACGGATACGCGGTATTACACCCCGGCGCAAAATCCCGAAAAGGCGTACCTGCTTTTCCTTGGACGCATTGAGCCCATCAAGGGGGCTGCGGAAGCCGTGCAATTGGCCGTAAAAACAGGACGACGCCTGATCCTTGCCGGAAATATTCCGGTCGGCCAAGACGCCTATTTTGAAAATCAAATCCTGCCTTATCTGCAACCCGGCCGTATTGAGTATGCCGGCCCCGTGACGGAGGCCCAAAAACTTCCCCTGTATCAACACGCAGCCGCTTTTCTATTCCCCGTCCAATGGGAAGAACCCTTCGGTATTGTGATGGCCGAAAGCCTGGCCAGCGGTACGCCTGTAATCGCCCTGAACAGCGGTTCCGTCCCGGAAGTGATCCGGTCGGGTGTCAACGGCTTTATCTGCACATCGATCCCGGAAATGGAAACGGCCATCGGACGAATCCACGAGATCAGCCGGGCCGCCTGCCGACAGACCGCGGTCGCGCGGTTCAGCCTGGAGACTGCCGGCAAGGCCTATCTCCACATACTACATCAATTGCGGAATGGCGCATAAAAAACGGATCGTGCTCCTTACCACCGGCCAGCCGGCATCCAACCCGCGCTTGGTCAAAGAAGCCGATGCGCTGGCCCATGCAGGATACGCCGTACAAGTACGCTACTGTTATTGGGCGCAATGGGCACAGGAAGTGGATAAAATACAATTGCCGCAGGCCGGCTGGACCGGCCGTTTATGCGGCGGATCGCCGCAAGATCAAGCTTGGCGGTATTGCTACACAAGGCTGCGCAGAAAAACCGCTGCCTTGCTCCCCGCTTATCTGCCGGCGATTCGCCGGACATTTTGCCGCGCGTATGACGAACTCCTGGCCGCGGCCATCGAATCCAAAGCCGACCTGTATATCGCCCACAACCTGGGCGCCTTGCCGGTCGCAGCCGAAGCAGCGCGCCGAAATTGCAGTCTATACGCTTTCGATGCGGAAGATTACCACCGAGGTGAAGCGCTACGACAAGGTTCTCAATTTAAAAAAATCTGTAAAATAGAGGATTTATATATTTCGAATGCCGCTTATGTAACCTCCTCGAGTCCGCTCATCGCGGAAAAATACAAAGCGCATTATCCCGGAAAAAAAATACACGTAATACACAACGTGTTTCCAATCGCATACCACGCAATACCGAAATATGTACAATTAGACAAACCTGCCGATCTTAAGATTTTCTGGTTTTCACAGACGACGGGCTTTAACCGCGGATTACAAGATGTATTACAGGCCATGAATCAACTTGAAGATTTTAACATCACCTGCACGATCATGGGGAACACCGATCGTATCATGCGGCGCGCTTTGAACCAATTACTGTCCAATAAAATGCATGCGATTCATTTCATCGAACCCGGAAGCATGCATTCGATTTTTGAAGAAGCGGCTAAACACCACCTCGGATTGGCGCTTGAGCCCGCATTTTCTGAAAATAACAACCTGGCGCTTTCTAACAAAATATTTACGTACCTGCTGTCCGGTTTGGCGGTCATTGCCTCAGAAACTGCGGCGCAATCAAAATTTATGCGCGAAAATCCCGCCATCGGACGGGGTTATCCAATCGGGGATTTCAAGGAACTGAGCCGCATTTTAACCCTGTTTTGGAAAAATCCCGATCGTTTGTACGAAGCGCGAAATAGTGCTATCAAGCTGGCGCTCGAGAAATATAATTGGGATTTGGAGCAGCATAAATTCCTACAAATCATCCAATCCGTTCTATGAAAACGATCCTGATCCTCTATCCGCACTGGCCGCCCTCGAATTTGGTCGGCATGCACCGCGTGCGGTTGATCGCGAATCATCTATCCGGTTGTGGTTGGCATCCCATTGTGCTGACAGTTCAGCCCGACTTTTATGAAGAAAAGCCGGATCCTGAATTGGAGCAGATGATACATCCTGCCGTTGAAGTCATCCGAGTGGCAGCCTGTCCTGTCTTGCGCATACTGGGCAAACGGATCCTGGGCGATATCGGCCTGCGCGCATTCCCGCAGCTTTACGAGCAGGCCTTGCAACTGATCCTGACCCGTAATATTGATTTTCTGTGGATTTCGATACCCTCCTGGTACCCCGCCTTGCTGGGAAGGATATTACACTTCAAGACTGGCATTCAATATGGTATAGATTACCAAGACCCTTGGATCAGTAAATTGGCGCCCTACCATGGCGCCCTATCCCGCGCGGGGTGGACGAAGCAACTCGCGCGGGTGCTGGAACCGGTGGCAGTCCGAAAAGCCGCGCTCCTTACCGGGGTGGCCACCGCCTATTATCAGCCGGTATTGGCGCGCTATTTTAAAAAAAAGCCGATCGCGCATGCGGAAATGCAACTCGGATTTGACCCGGCCGACTATACCGTGCCGCCTGGTAATATCCCGTTCCCGTGGCCTTCGGATGGAAGCGTAACGCCTTACCTATATGCCGGCGCTTTCCTGCCGCAGGCTCATTTGTTCATCCGGCATCTCTTCATGGCCGCGTCACAGCTAAAACAAAAGGGGGAATGGCCGGCCAAAGCGCGGTTTTACTTTATTGGAACCGGGCATTATAAAGGAAAACGATTGGCTGATTACGCATTTGAATACGGTGTGGACGATCTGATGATTGAAATACGCGACCGTTTCCCCTATTTGCACGTCTTGCACTTTTTGTCTGCCGCCGAGGGCGTCCTGATTATCGGATCTATCGAAAAACACTACACGGCCTCCAAAACATTCCAATGCCTGCTTTCCGGCAGGCCGATCCTGGCCATGCTCCATGAAGCAAGCCCGGGCGCCGGGATCCTTCGGCAATGCAAGGCAGATCATTATCTGACGGAATATAAAGAAGGCGCGACGGAAGCGGAATTCCAGCAAGCGACGCGGGCCGTTTTGCAGCGCTATCTGCACAGAAACAGCAACTGGTCGCCCGACCTGAAAACGATACAAGCCTACAGCGCCCGATCCGCCGCAAGGATCCTTGTGAACGCCATTGAAAAAGTCCTTTCATGAAAAAACTCGCCATCGTCTCCACGCATCCGATCCAATACCACGCGCCGTGGTTCCGGATGCTCGGCGCGCGCGCTGACGTGCAATTAAAGGTATTCTACACCCGAAAACCGGAAGCGTACGACAAAGGATTCCGGCAAATTGTGGCTTGGGACCTCCCGTTGCTGGAAGGGTATGACTACCGCTTTACCAGCCATGACCGGAACTCGAGGATCCGCGAAATAGCGCATTGGTCGCCGGAGGTGATTTTGGTGTTCGGTTGGCGACCCGCCGGACATTTGGATCTTCTGCGGCACTTCAAGGGTAGGATACCGGTATGGTTCCGCGGCGACTCTACCCTATTGGATGAAAAACCGGGACTCCGGCAATGGCTGCGCCGGAAATTGCTGCGCTGGGTGTACCGGCATATTGATCGGGCCTTTTACGTTGGCAGCGCCAATAAGGCCTATTTTTTGGCGCATGGACTGGCGGAAAACCAACTGGTCTTTGCGCCGCATGCGGTGGATAATGCAAGATTTCAATCAGTTGGCGAAGCGCGCACGGCCGCAGGGCGCAAGCAACTGGGAATTGCCGCAAACGAACGCGCGGTGCTTTTTGTCGGCAAACTAGAACCCAGGAAAAATCCGGAATTGCTATTGAAGGCGATTTTGGCGCTCAATCAAATACGTCAACAACCGATCCATCTGATTTTTTCCGGCGCCGGAATCCTGGAGGGGCGTCTCCGCCAACTGGCTAAAGGCCAATCCTTTGTGCATTTTTTAGGATTCCAGAATCAAACATCCATGCCCGCCGTCTATCGCCTGGGCGATATGGTCTGCCTGCCCTCAGCCTGTAATGAAACCTGGGGACTGGCGATCAACGAAGCGATGGCCTGCGGACGGCCGGTGCTGGTGAGCGATCGCTGCGGATGCGCCGCAGATTTGGTTCAGTCCGGATCAACCGGCTACCTGTTCCAAGCAAGAAATCAGCAAGATTTGACAGACAAACTGTCGTGCATGATCAGTCAACCGACCAAACTAAAAGCGATGGGAGAACAGGCCTCGGCCGTCATACAAAATTGGTCGTTTGAACACATTATAAACGCATTATGTAAAAATACGGCGTCCTTGATCTCATGAAAATACTATTCACTTACGGCGGCAGTTACGTTTTTGGCAAAGAGCGCTATGCCTTGAATCTGATGCGCGGACTTCAGGCGGCAGGACATGCGCTATTCAACGTCGCGAATGGTTGGAATGACGGGCATTTTATTCAACTACTTGAGGAATCGGGCATCCCGCATACGACGATTAAACTGGGGAAAATATCCAAATCGCTTGCGCCGAAACATTTAAAATGGACCCTAGACGCACTTGCACATTTACCTTTAGCCTTGTGGAAATTCAGAAATCAGATCAAAAAATTTAACCCGGACGTCGTCGTATTGGACAACTGCTATAATTACTATTTTTTAGGGAAATTTTGCCGCGGCAAAAAGATACTGATTGAATACCACGAAGAACCGAAAAGGAATTACTGGCTGGATCAAATGTTAAAAAGTACCGCTGCAAAATCGATTGCCCATATTGGCGTCAGCAACTTTATTTGCAACCGGCTAATAGAGCACGGAATCTCCCCAAACAGCGTTTTTCTTGTCCGTAATTCTTATCAGGAACTTCCAAATCAATCCAGCACGCCGTTGCAAGCCGGGGACGAGATCAACCTAGGATTTGCCGGACAAATCAGCGCGCAGAAAGGGATCGAATACCTCCTTAAAGCCCTGGGTATTATTAAAAATGATATTCCTTTTCATTGCTGGATAGTCGGTACGGGGGATCGGGCCTATTTAAATTTTTTGAAAAAAAAATGCGTCCATCTGGGTATTGACAGCCAAATCACCTGGCTCGGATATTTAAAAGACATGGATGTTTTTTACCGTAAAATACAATTATGCATTGTCCCTTCGACCGTCAATGAATCTTTTGGCAGAATCCCGATGGAAGCGGGTTTGTATGCGGTGCCTTCCATTGTGACGAATCGCGGCGGACTGCCGGAAATCGTATCAGATTCCCAAACAGGATACCTCGTTCCCAGCCATTCACCGGAGGCGATTGCTGAAAAAATAGCGGCTTTTTACAAACAACCGGGGTCGCTTCAGGAAATGGGCATACAGGCGAGCGCGGATTACGGTAAACGATTTTCACGCGACCGACAAGTTAGCGCCTTCACGCAAGTCATCCACCAGATCGCGCCGGCCTGATGCGGAACAGCGTCCTAACGAAAGAAGCAAGTATGAACCTGTTTCTTGCTGGAACCATACCGAGCCTGTTTTCGGCCAATCCTTTGTTGACGATCTATGTCCTGGCAGCCTTCCTCTGGATCCTCCGAATGAATTGGACGCCTATGCAGCCGGCCGTATTTGTCTATGGTTTTGTTTATCAATGGCTGCAATCTACCATCCGCGTTTTTCAGGCGAATCTGGCGGGATTGCCCCTGAATGCGTTTGATCAGAGCCCTAATGCCGAAAAAGCGGTTTATTTGGCGGTTACCGGAATCGTTCTGATGAGCCTGACGCTTGCAAAATGGCACGGACGATACACATTCGACAACGCGCGGCTTGAAGCGGCGTTCGGGCGGATCGCCATTTGGCGGGCTTTTCAGGCACACTTGCTCTTCCTGGTACTCGCCCCGCTTTTTAGCGCGCTTAAAATTGGCAGATTATCCCAATTCATGCTGCCAATCGAACACCTGCACTGGTTTGCCTTTTGCCTATTGGCGCTCGCCGTATTACACCGGCAGCGGGGATATGGCTGGTTGACCCTTGCATTTTTAATGGAGTTTATGTTTGGGCTGACCGGATTTTTCTCCGGTTTTAAAACGGTGATTATCTATTTGGTGATCGCCGTCCTTTCGGTTATAACGGTGCTCAAAATCCGACATCTCGCCTTTTTGGCGCTTACCGCTGTGTTGTCAATCGGATTAGGTTTGTTCTGGACGGCCATCAAGGTAGAATATCGTATGTTCCTGTCCGGCGGCGAGCGCTCGCAGCTGATCGTTGTTTCCAAAACAGATCAAATCAACTACTTACTCGGTGCGGTCAGGAATATGGATAAAATTGATTGGAGCGAGGCTACACAAGGCATGCTGAATCGGCTACAATACACGCGGATGTTTCAACTCGCCCTGGATCATGTGCCCGAATACACAGCCCATGCGCAAGGCGCGCGCTGGCAAGCCGCTGTGCGCCACGTACTGATGCCGCGCGTCTTTTTCCCGAATAAGGCCGCCTTGGACGACTCGCAGCATACCGCTACCTACACCGGAATCACCTGGGCAGGCGCTGCGGAAGGCTCTTCCATTTCCCTTGGATATCTTGCGGAAAGCTATGTGGATTTCGGCGTGCCAGGGATGTTCCTGCCCATCCTGATCATCTCCCTGTGCTTCGGCTACCTTTATAGTCGGGTGGTTCGACAGGCCGCTGACACCGATCTGATTGCCCTGCACTACGTCGGAATTATCCTGATTTTTAACCCTTTCAGCCTGATTGAAACGTCTCCATCCAAACTGCTGGGCGGTATCCTCATGCGTTTTCTGATGTATCACTATGTCGTTCGCCCGGTGCTTTACCCCAGACTTTGGAAATTCCTGGCGACGAATAAACCATGACCATCCTGCATATCATCCCTGCCTACTACCCCGCCACCGCCTATGGAGGGCCGACCCGCTCCGTTGCGCGACTGTGCGAAGCGCTGGCTGCCGCCGGTCACCGGGTGCAAGTATATTGCACGAACGCCAACGGCGCCGAAACGCTGAAGACGCCGGCGCATTCGACTATAAAAAACGTGCAGATTCGATATTTCAAGCGCATTACGGGCGATCATTCCCACCTCTCCCCTGCCCTGCTGTGGGCGGTTTGGCGGCATTGCCGGGAATATGAAGCGGTACACATTCATTCCTGGTGGAACCTGGTAGCGATGCCCGCCGTGCTGATCTGTCGGCTTCGGGGCGTCCGACCGGTGCTGTCAACAAGAGGCATGCTAAGCGCTTATACCTTTCGATCGCCGGGCAAACGGCGGTTCCATCGCTGGGTCGGGCGGTATTTACTCCGGCAATGCCTGTTACACTGCACCAGCGCGATCGAAACCAGGCAAGTGTGGGAGGCAGCGCCCGCCTGCCCAACCTTTCAATCGCCCAATATACTAATTTTTACGGATAAATTGGATGCGACACCGGCCGATCAGCCGATCATGAACCTGTGTTTTATCGGCCGCCTCCACCCGGTAAAAGGCCTCCTCCCCCTCTTCCAAGCCCTCGCCTCCGTTTCCTTTCCCTGGCGATTAACAATTGCCGGCATGGGTGAGCCGGCGTACACAGCCCGATTGCGTACGCACGCGCTGGAACTGGGCATCCATGCACACATGCGCTGGATCGGCTGGGTGGACAGCGCCGCCAAGTACCGGCTACTGGCAGCGTCCGACTTGTTTGTGCTGACCTCCTACAGCGAGAACTTCGCCAACGCAGCCCTCGAGGCGCTGGCGATGGGGACGCCGGTGCTGCTGGGCGATGAAGTCGGACTGGCCGATTATGCGCGCCGCATCGGCGCCGGCGGCGTATGCGCCCCGGAACCAGAAGCAATTGCCGCCGCCCTGGAAGTCCTACACCGGCAGATTCAAAACGGCGCATTCGACCGCACTGCCATTGCCCGGCAAACCCGGGCGGATTTTGACCCGGAGCAGATTGTCTTACAATACCTGGACGCTTACCGGACGCTTGCGCAGCGCAAGTTCGGGATTTTCGGTCGAGGTCAAAAATAGCGCATGTTCGCTGCTTTTCGGTTACGGCTCCTTGGTACTTCGATTGCAAAAAGGTAACTACTTAGCCGGCTCGCTGTCTGGCCCAAAAAGTCCCATTTTCCGCCATACTTCGCAATTTTTTTTGACCGTAGCATTGCTACGGCCTGCAAAAAATCGCTTCGTCTGGCAAAAAATGGATCCTTTTTTGTCTCAGACGCGACCTGCTAAGTAGTTACTCTAAAAGATAAAAACGCCCGTTTCTGATTCCGCAATAAAATATGATATCCAACCTTTCCAGTCGCTATCTGCTTACCGGCGCAGCAGGCTATTTTTCAGCCGGTTGGCCGACAATATTACTGATTCTCGGCGGTATCTGGATGACCGGAGAACTGATCCACCTGTTGAAAAACAAAACCGCCGCTTCGTACGGCGTGCTTCAACTCCTCGCCCCAATCGCGCTACTGACCATGTGGGTGGCGCCGGCCGCCTCCTATGTACTGGCGGATACCGGCTGGTATAACGGTTACCGGCTATGGGTACCGGCAGAGACGTATTTCCGGCTGGCGGCGCCGGGCACGGCTGCTTTGTTAGGAGGGCTCCGTTTAGCCGAGCGGTTGCCCAAACGCCGGCCTGCGCCGCTGCCGGAGGCGCCCCGCGCGGCTTTTTGGGGTCTGCTCGCGGGCGGCGTGTCCGCACAGGCGCTATTGCCTTTTATGGAAGGCTACCTGCGTTACCCGACGTACCTGTGCAGTCTGCTGCTATGGCCCGCTTTGATGCTTGGCCTCCATATTTGGCCGCTGCGGCGGCGGCTACTTGTGCTGGGCGGCGGGATTTGGGCGCTGCTGTGGTCGGTACAATCCACCTTTTTCGGTTCGGGGATCTTGTGGATGCTGGCGCTGTGGTTGCACGCGCGCACACGATCCGGAAGTTCGGCCTGGCGCGATTGGGCCGTTCTGGTCGGACTGCCCCCCTTGGTGCTGTTCTTGTTTTCCTTCAAATACGATTACCGCGAGCAAAAAGCAGCCCAACCGGAAGCAAGGGGCTTGTTTTTCCGGCTGGCAGCAGACAAACTGCTGCATCCAACCCGCGTATTCCATCCTGCTGTGTTCTCCCGAATGCTTAGCCGCTTCAACCAAGGTTTTCATACGGCGCAAGCCATGGCGTACGTGCCGTCCAAGGCGCCTTTCGCGCGCGGCGAAACGATCCGGCACGCGCTCTGGGGCGCGCTCATTCCAAGATGGCTGGACGCCCACAAACCCCAAGCCGGCGGTAAAGAAAATATGCGGCGATTTGCGGGTCAAAATCATTACCGCATCAGCGCAAATATTGGGATTTACGGAGAAGCATACGTGAATTTCGGCGCTGCGAGCGGCTGGATGATCTTATTTGCCTACGGCGGGCTGCTCGGCGTACTTTGGAAACTCAGCAGCCGCTATTTGGGGGCCCACTGGAACGCGTATATTTTCCTGCCCGCCGTAATCCTGGAGAGCGATTTCGGGATTGTGCTCAATCATATTAGCAAATCGGCCTTTGTAGCCGCCATCCTCACCCTATTCTGGCATGCCGCTACCCATTTCCGTCGTCGTACTCACCTTCAATGAAGAAAAAAACCTCCCCGATTGCCTGGCTTCCCTGGGCGATTTGGCGGCGGAAGTATTCGTCGTGGACTCCGGTTCCACGGACAACACCGTTGAAATTGCCCGAAAATCCGGCGCGGACGTGGTCATGCACAAGTTCGAAAACTACAGCCAACAACGAAACTGGGCGCTGGAATCCCTGCCGTTCACCCAGGAATGGATACTCAACCTGGACGCCGACCACCGGCTGACGCCGGAACTGTGCACCGAGCTAAAAAGCCGCTTTCAGCAGGGCGCTCCAACCAACGTCCACGGTTTTTTAATCCGCCGACGCACCATCTTTCTGGGAAAATGGATCCGATTCGGCGGACAGTATCCGGTATTTCACGCCGCCTTGTTTCAACGGCAGGCCGGGCGATGCGAAGACCGGCTCTACGATCAACATTTCTGCGTTTCCGGCAACCTTGAACCATTGAACGGCGATATCGAAGACATCTTGACGGATTCCATAACGCGTTTCATCGAGCGGCACAATCGCTGGGCGAGCCTGGAGGCCGAGTACCAGATAATGAGTCGGGATTCCAGGTCGAATGGACAAATTCAACCTCTACTGTGGGGAAACGCACAGCAACGACGGCGCTATTTTAAACACCGATATGAGCGGCTGCCGCGCTTGTTACGCCCTTTTTTGTATTTTCTTTTCCGATATTTCATCCTGCTGGGATTTCTGGATGGTCGCCGAGGACTTATCTTTCACTTGCTCCAAGGATTTTGGTTCCGTTTTTTAATTGATGCAAAAATCATCGAACGCCGCTGCAATGATTATTTTGGGTCTTAACGCTTATCATGCCGACGCATCGGCCGCCTTGTATGCCGACGGCCGCCTCCTGGCAGCCGCAGAAGAGGAGCGTTTTTGCAGGATCAAACACCGCGCCGGGTTCCCGACGCAAGCCGTTCAATTTTGCCTGCGGGAAGCCGGTATCAAATTAAATCACGTAGATTATATCGCCATCGGGGGAAACCCAACAGCCAAACTGGGACAAAAAATGGCTTTCCTGCTGAAACATCCCGGACTTGGCCGGTTGGCGCTGCAAAATATCCGACAAAAGATCGCCCTCGAACACGACCTCGCCCGCCTGCATCCCGGCCTCCCAATCTCCGCGCTCCGATCCAAAATCCACCGCATCGAACACCATCGCGCCCACCTGGCCTCCGCGTTCTATGCGTCGCCCTTCGACACGGCGGCTTTGTTATCTATTGACGGATCGGGCGACTTTAGCACCGCCATGACCGGAACCGGCCGGAACCTGGATATCCACGTGCACGCCTCGGTGGATTTTCCGCATTCGATCGGGCTATTTTACACCGCCTTCACCCAACTGTTGGGCTTTCCGCACTACGGCGACGAATATAAACTGATGGGGCTGGCAGCATCCGGCCGTCCGAATGATGCCGATAGATTGATGCGCATCCTCCAATTGAAACGCAACGGATTATTTGCGCTCGACCTGTCCTGGTTTCGGATTGAATCCGGAAACATCCTGCGCTATGATCCGAATGGATCCCCCATCGTAGCGCCTTTATACGCAGAAAAAATGATTCGCGCGTTCGGGCCGCCGAGATTGCCGGAGGCGCCCCTCACCCAAGCGCATTGCGACCTGGCGGCTTCCGTGCAACACGTGCTGGAAAAAGTATATTTTAACTTGTTGAACGGACTATACCGCCAAACCGGATTAAAAAACGTGTGCGTGGCCGGCGGCGTATCTCAAAATTCAGTCGCCAACGGAAAAATCACGCAACAGACTGATTTTAACCAGGCGTACATCCCGCCGGCCGGGCACGATGCGGGCATCGCCCTGGGCGCCGCCTTGTACCTACAGCATCAGCGCCTGAAAATGCCGCGCAAAGAATATTTATCTACGCCCTTCCTCGGCGCCCGGTTCGGTCATGCGGACATCGAAGCCCTACTCGCAGCGCGCGGTCTTCCTTACCAAAAAATGGAGGACGCCGAGCTGCTGCCTTTCCTCGCCGCAAAAATCGCCGGCGGCGCCGTTTGCGGCTGGTTTTCCGGCAGGGCGGAATTCGGCCCGCGCGCGCTGGGCGGGCGCTCCATCCTCGCCGATCCCCGCCGCTCCGACGCAAAAGACCTGCTAAACCGAAAAATCAAATGCCGGGAAAACTTCCGGCCCTTTGCGCCCGCTGTGCTGGAAACCTATGCCGCCGATTATTTTGAACTGGACGGCCCGTCGCCCTTTATGGAAAAAGTTGTGCGGGTGCGTCCCGAAAAACAAGCCCTCCTGCCGGCCGTCACCCACCTGGACGGCTCCGCCCGCATCCAAACCGTGTGTCCGAAAACAGCGCCCCGATTCCACGCACTGATCGCGGTTTTTCATACCCTGACCGGAATCCCGATGCTGCTCAATACTTCTTTCAACGAAAACGAACCTATTGTCCATACGCCCGAGGAAGCCCTCCACTGCTTCCAACGCACCCAAATGGATCTGCTCGTGCTGGAAAACTGCATCTTGACACGCTGAAATGCTCCGAATTTCTATCATAACGCCGACGCTGAATTCCGAAAACACCCTCGCAGACACGCTCCGCAGCGTGGCCGCGCAGCAATTCCAGGCGTTCGAACACCTGATTCTGGACGGCGGATCCACCGATGCAACCCTGCAGATCGCCGCCGGATTCCCGCACGTCGCACGGATCATTTCCGAGCCGAATCTCGGACTTTATGACGCCGTGAATAAAGGAA
>JAUMBL010000033.1:0-12524 GCA_032115775.1 Saprospiraceae bacterium
GCCGGATAAGATTGCTGATAAATTTTTCGTGCGCAGGGCTGACGCTTTGCGCCAACCAGAGTACATTGAGTTTATCAAGGAAAGGATAAACCAGTTCGAGCATGGCTCGCTCGAAGCCGTGTTCCCAAGAATACGTGGTGAAAATTTGATCGAAATGGATCTCATCCAGGTCAATCATGGCTAGGGTAAGCGCGTCAATTTGGGTATTTTGGCTGTCGTTGCTGGCGGCGATATCCGAAACGCGGTCAGCGATCTCCTCCGGGCGCATTTTAGCCAGTTTGCTAATCTTATAGCCGTGGCGGTTCAGCAGGGCGATATTGAACAGATGCCGCAGATTGTCATCGGTGTAATAACGGATGTTCGTGCTCGTGCGGGCAGGTTCAATAAGGCGATAGCGCTGCTCCCATATCCGAATGGTGTGCGCCTTGATACCCGTGAGTTTCTCCAAATCGCGGATAGAGTAAATCGCCATTATTGAGGAAAATTCAGATGTTGAACAGGGAAAATACCCGCGCTTTGCACGTGTTTTTTGCAAAGTCGTATCAGAACACAAAAGAAAAAAAAAAGTTTACAGCCTGAGGGGTCAATGGCCGCCGGACAGCCATTTTTTAAATTCCGCTGCTTTTTCGGAGCTGACGATCAGTTCCAGATCGGAGGCTGGTTCGAGGGTAATTTTTATTCTGCTCTTGGGCCATGGGTGCATTTCCCGGATTGCGTGCAGGCTGATAATCGCTTGGCGGTTAACGCGATAGAACTGCTCCGGATCGAGCAGGTGTTCGAGTTTTTCCAGCGTATAATCTACCGGATATCGTTTTCCGCTGCCTTTCAGAATGAGAAAAGTAATTTTATCCCGGGAAAAAAAATAGGCAATTCCCGCCGGTTCCACCACCCGCATACCGGCGCCCTGGCGCACGAGCAGCCGGCGGAGGAAATTGGAGCGCGGCTGCAGAGCCTCCAGTCGTTGCGGCCAGTCGTCTGCGGGGGACTGCCAGCGTGTTTTTTCGAGCGCAGTTTCCAGATCCGACAGTTTGATGGGTTTCAGCAGGTAGTCCATGGCGTGTACCTTAAAAGCCTTCAGCGCGTACTCGTCGTAGGCTGTGGTAAAGATGACCGGGCATTTTACCGCTGTATGCTGGAAAATTTCGAAACTGAGGCCGTCGGCCAGTTGAATATCAAGCAACAGGAGATCAGGAGTAGGATTTGTTTGCAGCCAGTGGACGGCCTCCTCCACGCTGTCCAGCGTTTCGAGCACGCGGGCGTCCGGCCGGAGTTCGCACAGCATTTTTTCCAGGCGGCGCGCGGCGGCGCTTTCGTCTTCTATGATCAGCACATTCACATCGGGGGAATTAAAGGCACTTTTACGGTAAAATAGAGATCGTTCTGTTCGACGATCACCGCATAATTACCCAACAGGCGGTATCGTTCTGCGAGGCTCTGCAGGCCGAAATGCGTGCCGGGTTCGGGTTGGTTTTTCGGTTGCAGGTTGTTGCGCGCGACAATCCATTTTTTATCTTCTAAGTAAATTTCTACCTCCAATGGGCGAGTTTTAGAGATAATATTGTGTTTGACGGCGTTTTCCAGCAGCATTTGCAGGGTCAGCGGCAGGATGCAGCCGTTTGTTTCCTCCAACGCGATCCGAAGTTTGAAATTATCTTCAAAGCGTTTTTTCAACAAAAAATAAAAATTTTCCACCAGTTCCATCTCCTCCCGAATGCTGATACGGTCTTTTTCCCGGTATGCCATCATGGCACGGTAGTAATCCGACAGATGCTCCACATATTCTGCGGCTGCCTTGGGGTTTTCCTCAATAAGGGCGATCAGGGTATTGAAGCTGTTGAAGAGGAAATGCGGATTTATTTGGCTTTTCAGCGCGGCAAACTGGGATTCCGCTTTTTCGCGCTGCAAATCGGCTTCGCGTTGGAGTCGGACTTCCCGGGCATGCACCCACGCGTACAATAGCAAGGCGCCCAGCAGGATAACGCCGAGGAGGAACCACCAGCGCGTCCAAAACGGACTTTGGATGACGAAATCATAGGCGGTTTCCGGCGTCCGGGTAAAATTCCCGTGTTCGCTGCTCTGAAACCGAAATTTGTACCGACCCGGCGGCAGATTTGAGTACGATGCGAGGCGGTCTTTGGTAGTTTTCCAGTCGAGATCGTATCCTTCGAGTCGGTAGCGGTAGCGCGCGCTTTCCGGGAGGGTGTACCAGATGCCGGTGAAATGAAAAATCAGGTAATTTTGATCGTGCGCAAACGACCGCCGGACGTTAAAATCCACGGGCGTCAGGAAAACGGAGACGGACGTAAGCATCGGCCGGGGATCTGTGGCAAATCGCTCTCCGAAAGCGGCTGCGCGGAGCATGCCTGCGCCAACCGCAAACCAGGCGTGGCCGTCGGGGTCGGTGCAGTGGGCGTTTACGCCCGCCTGGAAACCGGGCAGCACGGTGCCGGCAGGGTAGTAGGCGATGTGGTTGGTTTCGGGATCGAGGATATCCAGGCCATTTTCATACAGCAGCAGGATATGGCCGTTTCCATCGCGCTCCAGACCCAGAATATTGCGGCTGTGCAGCTGTTCCGCCAGGTCGTAATGGCGGAAATTTTGGCCGTCATAGCGCCACAAGCCCGCGTTGGGGGCGATGAACCAGATGCGGCCGCGGGCGTCCGTGCAAATATCCGTCACGGTTTTGATCGTTTTTCCGGCGCCCGGATCTAAGCGGCGCCAACGGCCGTTCTCCAGGACGCTCAAACCCAGGCCGTCCGCGCCAAACCAAACCCGCCCGTCGGCGGCCGTGTATATTTTATAGACATACCCGGCGCCCAGTTCGGGCAGCGTCTGAAAGCGCCATTGATCGCCGACGCTGTATTGTACGCCGCCGAGGGTTGCCAGCCAAACGGTGTCGCCGGCAACCGCCGCCGAGAGGATGTTGCCGTTGCGCAGGCCGGTCCGCTCGCCGATTCGCAAGGGCTTCGCGCCGGCAGGGTCTGTCACCCACAGCCCTTCGCCAAAACTGCCGGCCAAAATGCGGCCGTCGGGCAGTTCTGCCAGCGAAATAATATTCGCGCGCTGCGGCAATACCGGCTTCCAGTGCGCGCCGGTGAATTGGTACAGTCCCGTCGCGCCGCCGACCCATAGATTTCGCCGCCGGTCGGCCAGGACGGCCTGCACTTCAAAGGGGGCGGGTTCTGTTTTGGCAAATCGTACTTGCGCGGAGAACAGCCCCTGCCGTTCGCTCAGCACCCACAACAGCCCCTCCCGGTCTTTGAACAAGGCGCGAATGCGGTCGCGCGCATCGGATTGCTCGTGCAAACGCCCCGTTTTGCGGTCGAAACGCAGGCAGCCTTTCCCATCCGTGCCGATCCACAAATCCGAATCGCCGAATTGCGCCAGCGCGCTGACGTGGTAGCCCGGCCAGTCGGGTATCGAGGGCTCAAAGCGGCTCCGCGCGTAGTCGTACCGGCAAACGCCCCGATCGTAGGTTCCCACCCACATACCGCCGGCGGGATCCGGCAGCAGGGCGGTGACGATCTCATCCGGCAGTCCATCCGCTTTGCCGAGCCGGCGAACCCTCGGCTGCGCGGCGGTCGAATCCCCGGCGCTGACGAATACGCCGGCGTCGGTAGCGGCCCAGATTTGGTTGTGTTCTCCCCGGGCGATCGCGTAGATATCATCGCCCCCCGGCAATCCGATTGCCACTGCCGCGCGTCCCGGTCGGGCGCAAAACAGTCCGCCGCCGTAGGTGGCAATCCACAAACTGCCCTCGGCGTCTTCCGCCAAGCCCGATATCGGCGCCATTGGAAGCGCGGCGGACGGCTGCCAAAATTGAAAGCGGGCGCTCAGCGGCGTCTCCGGGCTGCCCGAGGCCGCCTGGGGTAAAAACGGCGCGCTCAAATCCAGGAAAGCTACCCGGCCGTTTTCAAAACCCACCCAAAGTCGCTGTGGCGTTGCCAGTAGCGCCGTCACGCCGCCGCTTGCCTCCGCCGGCAGCGCGGCGGCGTGGTACTCTAGTCCGTCGAAACGCCACAGACCGGCTGCCCCGCCGATCCAAATCCAGCCGTGCCGATCCTGCGCCGCCGCCGCGGCTTGAAATTTCGCCCCCCCTTCCATCGGGTGCGTCCGAAAGAGGGGCCATTGGGCCGACAACGAACCGGCGAACAAACAGACCGGCAAGAAAATAAGCCATATCCGACGTCGTATATGCAGCATCAGGAAGGCTGTTTGAGCAGTTCTGCCAGCACGTCCACCTGTATTTCTTCCGCAATTTTCTGGTGGACAATCTTGGGAATGGAAATATCGTGATCCTGCAAAGGCACGGAAAATTGGGCGGAAATTGTGATCCGGTTTCCCTTGATGACCAATCGGCCCGGAATGATGCGTTCCCGACTGCGGCCGTGGGCCGAAAATTTCCCCTTCGCGCGCACCGAATACGCACCGTCCTTGCCGTAATCAATCGCCTCAATGATCCTGCCCTCAAATGTGGCGTCCGGAAATTGCACACTTTCCAGGTAATTTTCATTAAAATGCGCCAGTTGCAAATCGCTGTTGAAACCCTTGAACGAGCGAATCGCGACCGTCCACGCAAAATTTCCGGCGCCGGCGTCCAAAGCGCCCCGCAATCGCTCGCTGGACGCTTCAATCCGCTCCAGGGGCGCATCTGACACAAAACGTACTTTCCCCGTGCTGGTCCGGTAGTACGGACCGCTATCATTTCGGCGCCAAGCCCCTGAAAAAAACAATAATGTCAGGAAGAAGACAGTTGAAATACGAATGGGCATAGTTTTTGTAAATCTGCAATCGTGGGGGGATTGGTATGACGGGTAAAAGTACAAATTTTTACCCGGAAGCCATCCCGACAAGGCCAAACTGAAAAACGTATTAGGCTCAGGTTAAAACGGTCATAATACAAAACGAACGGTTTTAAATCCTATTTTCCGGTAATTCCGTCTAAAAAATCAAAGAAGCGTTTGAGAAGTCAAAAAATTCATTTACCTTTGAATCGCAAAACATACTAGGTGCTCATGCTGTCTTTTTTTCTAAATAAGCAACCCGCAAATAACACGGGCAAGCAAGACAACGCCAAATTGACCTTGGACAAGGTGGCGGAAAACGAACACACGCAGGTGTTGAACGCTAAAGAGTTGCACAACATCGAAGGTGGTAACTCGCAGCAAAATCCGGGAACGTTGAAATCCCTTATTTCGCTCGACGATTTTTTCAGCGGCCCGGTACCGCAGTAGTTTTTTATTGTAACTACTAAGCCGGCGGGCTGTTTAGCCCTAGCAGTCCCTTTTCCTGCATGCTTCTCGTTTTTTTGGGCTTTTCAAATAAGTCCCTTAACGGTTTTTGAAAAAAATATTCGTTCAAAATGTTATTTTTCTTCGGAAATAGCCAAAGGACTTTTGACACGACCCCTACACGACGTTTTTTTTTATGAACTGGCTGGAACTTATCGCCGCGCTACTTGGCGTAATCAGCGTCTGGATGGTCGTTCGCCGCCAGATTTGGGCTTTCCCCATTGGGATCGTCATGGTTTGCCTGTATGCAGTTATCTTTTATCAGGCAAAATTTTACGCCGATATGGCGCTGCAGGGGGTGTACGTAATCATGCAGGCGCAAGGGTGGTATGTGTGGGCAAAAAGCCCCAAAGCCACAGACGACCGCATTCTCGTGCGCCGCTTGAGCGCTGGCCAATGGGCGCTGACCACCGCGCTCGCGCTGTTCGGTACGCTCGCCATCGGCTATTATCTCAAACAGCACACCGACGCCGCACTGCCTTATGTGGATGCGCTGACCACCTCGGTCTCCCTGCTCGCCCAATGGTGGATGAACACCAAATACCTGGAAAATTGGCTGCTCTGGATCGCCGTGGACTCAGTCTATCTGTTTCAGTACAGCTACAAGGCGCTTTATCTCACCACTGGCTTGTATGCCGTTTTTCTGGTGATGGCCGTGATCGGCTATCAGGCGTGGCGTCGTAAAATGGAGGAAATGCCGATCAGCCCTCTAACAACATCAGGGCCAGCCAGGTAAAAGGAAGCACCATAATAAAGGAGTCAAAGCGATCCAAAAAACCGCCGTGCCCGGGCAGGAGCGAACCGGAATCTTTTATCTGCATGCTGCGCTTCAGCATGGATTCCACTAAATCGCCCAAACTGCCAAAAACACCCACGACGGCTGCCAGCACCAACCACTCGGCCGTACTGAAATCTTGTAGCCACAAGGACAAACCCAGTCCGGTCAGCAGGGTGCAAAAGATACCGCCTAGCGTGCCCTCCCAGGTTTTTTTAGGGGAAATTCTGCTGAAAAAAGGTGTTTTTCCGATTCGAGAACCCACGACGTACGCCATCGTGTCGTTCGTCCAGTTTAACAATAACAGCCCCAGCACGCGTGCCGGCGCATAACCGTCATGCCAAAAAGCAATCGAAATCAGCAACGTAAACGGCACGCCAATGTAGGCCGCACCCAACAACTGCTGGCCCATCGCGGCAAAAGGACGATCCGATTTTAAAAACAACTCGAGGATCATCAAGGCGAAAAAAAGCAGCAACAATAAAAACAGGCTGAGAAAAATCGGGCCGGTGTTGTCTGATACATCCGCCTCAAAAAGATACGGATTGAACCGGGCGTCGGAATATAATGGGGTAAACAGCCCCAAAATTTTGCTGCCAAATACCGCAAAAGGAAGGAGCCCCACCACCGTGCCCGCAGCCATCCGCCACCGCCGGTACGGGTCATGCTGAAAAAGAATACCCGCCAACTCCCATAAACAGCCGGCGGTAATGGCCAAAAAAAGCGCGTAAAATGTTTCAGCGCCTCCCAAAACGCCGCCCAACATGACGATGACGAAGAAAATCGCAGAAATCAATCTTTTTTTCATACCCGTGTTTGCTGGCAAAGGTAATAAAATGGCGCTTTAGCCCATACCGGGCTTTTTGAGAACGCCATAAAATTCCCTGCAAGCGCTACCCCAAACGCCTCCACAGGCGTATCTTTGCGGGCATGTTGAAAATTGGCGCACTCCGCAACGAAGCGGGAATTTGGCAGGCAGAATGGACGCAAACAGCACTTACCCAAATCGGTATCGCGTCCGAATCGTTTTTTTTTGATCCGGAGGGAGGCGATTTAGGCGATCCGGAACACGATTTTCATGCCCACCCCGGTATGGACGAGGCGCTGGCGCGCGGCACGGTGCAGATCACGGTGCACGCCCTGCCTGCACTGTCCGTCGAAACGCCGGAAATTTTCGCGATTGCCGCTCTCTCCAGGCGCACGCACCCCGCCGATCTGCTGGTCGTCCGACCGGACGCCCTCGATCCCGCGCGCTTCCTGCAACTCCGATCCGGCGCGACCGTCGCCCTGTCCTCGGAAACCCGCAAAAGGCAATTGCTGGAAATTCGTCCGGATCTGAAGTTCCAACAGATCGCCCTCGATCCGTCTGCAGGGCTGTCCCAATTGCATGCAGGCCTGTTCGACGCCTTTGTGCTGGTCGCTGATCCCGCCGGCCGGCCGGCGCCGGATTTGGGTGCGCTATCGGTGATGGAGCTGCAGGTTCGCGAGTTTCCACCCACGCCCGCGCAAGGCGTCATGGCTTGGAGAACGCACCGCGATGATCTGCCCACCCGCCGCTTGTTGAAACAAATCCACCATCCGGACGTATCGGCTTGCACCAATGTGGAGCGCGGCCTGCTCCGATTGCTCGATCCGGACGCCCGCCCGACGCTCGGCGCTTACTGCGAACGGGACGCTGCCGGTAATTTCCACGCCGTTGCCGTTTGCCAACTGCAGGGCGCGCTGCGCCGCGCGTTCCTGTCGCAAAGCACCAACGCCGGGCTCGCAGCGGCCTTGTATAAAAAACTTGTAACTGCTTAGCCGGCTCGCTGTCTGGCCCAAAAAGTCCCATTTTCCGCCATACTTCGCAATTTTTTTTGACCGTAGCGCTGCTACGGCTTGCAAAAAATCGCTTCGTCTGGCAAAAAATGGATCCTTTTTTGTCTCAGACGCGACCGGCTAAGTAGTTACAAAAAATGATGACCGATTGATCGCGTGGAATCCCGGTCTGACAGATTTTTTTGCCGTGCCTATTGCCCTGCGCGCCAAAATTTGTACTTTTGACCCGCTTCAACTATGTATTGTTCATCTGTAAAATAAACCCAACGCATGCACTTTCCAGCAAATTGTAAATACACCGAAGACCACGAATGGATTCGCATCGAAGACGGCCGCATCGCCAGTGTCGGAATTACGGATTTTGCCCAAAGCGAACTGGGCGAATTGGTGTATATCGAAGTGGAAACGGTCGGGGAATCCCTCGAGGCGCACGCTGTGTTCGGCGCCGTGGAAGCGGTTAAAACAACGTCCGACCTGCTCCTGCCCGTCTCCGGAAAAATCATCGAATTCAATCCCGACCTGGACGACAGCAAGGGCGGCGATCCCGGACTGGTAAATTCAGACCCCTACGGCAAAGGATGGATTGTAAAAATCGAAATCGCCGATCCGGCCGCATTGGACGGGTTGATGGACGATAAGGCGTATCAAGCCTATCTCGGAAAGTAACCAAGGCACATCGCAGCCAAGATAATTTCCGTTTTTTACAACTAAAAAGGATCGTATGCAGCTTCTTGAAGGAAAAGTAGCCATCATTACGGGTGGATCGCGCGGCATCGGCGAGTCGCTGGTGCGGAAATTCGCCGAACACGGCGCCGCCGTGGCGTTCACGTACGTATCGGCCGCTTCTGCGGAACGCGCCAATAAGCTGGCTGCATCGCTGGGCGAGCGCGTAAAGGCTTACCAGAGTGATGCCGGCGATTTTGAGCAGGCCGAACAGTTTGTCAGCGCCGTACTCAAAGATTTCGGCCGACTGGACATCGTCGTCAACAACGCGGGAATCACCCGCGATACGCTGATGCTGCGCATGAGCGAACAACAATGGGACGAGGTGATCCAAACAAACCTGAAATCGGTGTTCAACCTCACCCGGCACAGCCTCAAACCGATGGTGCGCACGGGCGGGGTATTTATCAATATGAGCTCGGTGGTCGGGGTGTTCGGACAAGCCGGACAGGCAAATTATGCCGCATCGAAAGCCGGAATCATTGGTTTTTCTAAGTCCATTGCAAAAGAATACGGCTCGCGTAATATCCGCTGCAACGTCATTGCGCCGGGTTTTATCGAAACGGATATGACCGCCGCGCTGGACGAAAAGACGAAGGAGGGCTACCTGTCTGCCATCCCCATGAAACGCCTCGGAACGGGGGATGACGTGGCCAATACCGCCGTGTTTCTCGCTTCGGAGATGGGCGCGTATATCTCCGGCCAAGTGTTGTCAGTTTGCGGCGCACTGAATACCTGATTGATTAGTGCCGCGTCCAGCAAATAGCGTATGAATTTGGGAGTCAAATTTTGTCTTCATCAAGGCGCGAGAAGGGCGCAATACGGGATATTGTAACCGACGAGCAACGCAGAGGAAGGAAAAATTGGGTCGCTATATTCATGCGCTATTTGCTGGACGCGGCACTAGCCCCACTACTACTTAAATGCTTTGCGCGCGCGCAACAAAAAACCGCTTATGATCCGATTTATTCCGCTCCTGACCCTATTGCTGCCGCTGCTCCAAGCCTGCGGGAGCCGAAAACCGCATGGCGCTTTCAACCCTGACGCCGTGCCGCCCGCGCCCGCTTACACCGATCTGCGCAACTGGGCGGCGCACCCGGCCAAACTGGACTCGGCTGACCGCAACTGCCCCGATCGTCCCAACCTCCAGGAACAGGCGGACGTGGACGTTTTTTTTCTGCATCCAACCACGCTCACCGGCAGCCGCCGTGGAGAAGGGTACTGGAACGCCAACGTCGCAGATGCCAATCTCAACGAAAAAACGGATCGCTCCTCCATCCTGTACCAAGCGTCTATCTTCAACGGCGCAGGTCGGGTTTTCGCCCCGCGATACCGGCAGGCGCACATCACCAGTTTCTACGGACGTGATACCCTTTCCGCTGCACAGGCGCTGGCCGTGGCGTATGCCGATGTCCAAAACGCCTTTCGGTATTATCTCGAACATGAAAATCAGGGCCGGCCATTTATCATCGCCGGACATAGCCAGGGCGGTATGCACGGTATGTACCTGCTGCGGGATTTTATTGAAAATACGCCGCTTGAAAAGCAGTTCGTTGCAGCTTACCTGGCGGGGTGGCCTGTTAAAAGCAGTTTTTTCCGAAAAATAAAACCTTGTACCCGACCGGAAGAGACGGGCTGTTACTGCACTTGGCGTACCTGGGAGCGCCGCTATGGTCGACGAAAAGCCTTCGAGACAGACGTCGTCTGCACCAATCCGCTGCGCTGGACGACCGAACCGGGTCAATATGTCCCCAAAACAGAAAACCAGGGCGGGGTGGTGCGCGGGTTCTGCAATACGCTGCCCGAGCTCGCCGATGCCGAGGTCTATAAAGGGATTCTGCTGTGCTCAAAACCGAAATTTCCAGGCAGCATCTTTTTTATCCGCAAAAATTACCACATCGGCGACCTGAACCTGTACTATATGAACGTGCGCAACAATGCCGGCTTGCGCGCTGACGCGTTTTTCCGCAGGTGAAAATCGGCATTTTTTGACATTTTTTTTGAGAAATATAACAAAAAAGTGGCGATTGCTGTTTGAATAGTGGTTGTCCCAAATATAAACAGACCCGTCGGTCTTCAATCGCATCTCTTATGTTGAAAAAATCCCTCTTCGTCTTCCTGCTCCTCGGCGTCTTTTGGGCTTGCAGCGAAACGGCTTTCACCGGCCGCAAACAACTCAATCTGATCCCCGTCGCGACCATGAATGAAATGAGCTTTTCCGAATACCGTTCGTTTCTTTCCAAAGCCAATACCCTGAAAAGCGGTCAGGATTTCGAACTGGTGAAGCGGGTCGGAAATGACCTGAAACAAGCCGTGCTCGTGTACTACAAAGCCAAGGGCATGGAAAAAGATCTCAAAAATTTCGCCTGGGAATTCAACGTCGTGGACGACCCCAATACCGTAAATGCCTTTTGCATGCCGGGCGGTAAGGTCGTCGTCTATACGGGTATCCTCAAAGTTACGCAAAACGAGGACGCACTGGCGGTGGTACTGGGCCACGAAATCGCCCACGCGCTGGCAAATCACGGCAACGAACGCATGAGCCAGGGGCTCGTGGCGCAACTCGGCCTGGCTTCGCTCGATCTGGCACTCTCCCAAAAACCCGCGCAAACCCGCGAACTGCTGATGACGGCCGCCGGCGCCGGTGCGCAGGTCGGCGTACTGCTGCCTTTCAGCCGCAAACACGAATCGGAAGCCGACGAAATCGGACTGTATCTCACGGCAATGGCCGGATATGACCCTGCCGCCGCCGCACCCTTCTGGGAGCGCATGAACAAAACGGGCGGCGGCGCCCGTCCGCCGGAATTCCTCAGCACGCACCCCGACCCCAGCAAACGCAGCGAACGCCTGAAAGAACTTCAGCCGAAAGCGCGCGCTTACGCCCGGAAGTATCCAAGCAAAAAACAATAAACCAATTGGCGATTTTGGTTTATTGTTTGCAATTTTTGAAGAAAATAGCCTAAATCCGCAATCCCAATTCCGAAATTTTACACTGCGATTTCCCCGTTCGCCATAATTTCAAAAACAAACGTTCGGGAGGAACCCGGATCAAAACCGGTCATACCGTCGGTGGTGCTGCCTTCTGCGATAAAAATTTCCCATTCGTCATTGATAGTCGCAACGCGGCGATCCACCTGGTCTTCGGTGGCGACCGTATGGGCGATTACTTGGCGGTCAATGAGTTGGCCGTTGTTGGTGAAAGTCGCCAGCATGTAGTGGTACGTGAGCAATTCGGCTTTCCACCACACCAGCGCGAAAAAGCTATCCGTATTGGCAATGGCGAAGCAGGGGGCGAATTCGGTGAATTCGTCCAGTTCCGTGCCTGCCGGCTCGGCCGGCAAGATAAATTGCAGGATCATCTCCTCCGTCAACGGCTCGTTTTCGGTGATGAAAACATGATGCGTGTCTTCGCCCAGCGTGACGGGCATGTCCACGGGTGGAAATTTGGCGAGAAATTGCGCAAAAGCGTGGCGAGCGGTTTGTGGCTCCATGCGTATTGAGACAGACGGGTTTGATGTAAGGAAAGTGCGTGTTTTAGCGGTCGTTCGAGCTTGTTTTTACGCCCCCTCCCGCTCCTTCAAAAAATGCGTAAAGTCTTCTAATTGAGCGCCTTTCAGCACCCGCGGAATTTTGGCCTGTCCGTTGAGTTTGCCGCGGTGCTCGAGCCAATCCATGAAATGGCTGTTCGGAATCAGGGTGACGTCAATTTGTTGCAGGACGTATTTTCTTTCTACGGCGTAATCGTCATTTAGTCGGCAAAGCGCCTGATCCACGGCGGCGGCGAAGGCCTCCGGGCGGACTGCCGGGTTTTCCAGGCTGACAAACCACTGGTGGCGCCAACCGGAGCCGTGGCGGATGCCTGCGACGCAAAATTCCCGCACGCCCGCTTGCAGCGCCTGGTCGGCTTCCTGGACGGC
>JAUMBL010000034.1:0-41070 GCA_032115775.1 Saprospiraceae bacterium
CAAGTTTCGGCTCGAAAACAAACCGATTATCGGCGTGGGAATCTGTTTCGATTCGCAGAAGAAAGCGGTGCGCGACTGGGTGTCGGCGGAAGTGTAGCCTTGTCTTAAAGCGACCGCGCCGCTTAGCCCGTTTTCGTCCCCCCGGGGGGCGCCGCAATCGTTTTTTACCGCAATTGTCCGCCCCCCGGGGTGCTATAAGCGCCCTTGTCATCCCGTAGGGATCCGTCCGCTCTACGAGGGTTGGGTGGTTATTGTAGGAATCGGCCATGCCATATCCACCCCGGGGTTGTGTAAAGAGTATTTCGCCGCCTCCGGCGGCGAAATAAAATGATGTTTTGCGCCTGTTTTTTGATTTTTTTTGGAAAAAAATCAAAAAACAGGCGCAAAAAAATATTCTTTTGTTTAGAGGGTCGTCAATCGACTTATTACCCAACTCCTATGCTCGATCGGAATTTTATTTTCCGGCTGATGGTCGTTGGGCGCTTGCGAGGCTGCCTCAAAAAAATCAGCCGCTTGGGACGCCCGGCCTCTTCCCCACGCCCCTCACAAACACGGACTATCCGAGTACCGCACCGTCACCGTTCCGGTCAGCGCGCAGCCGCCGCCGGTCGTCACCGTCACCTCGTAGGTGCCCGGCTTG
This sequence comes from Saprospiraceae bacterium, assembly GCA_032115775.1. Classification (GTDB taxonomy): domain Bacteria; phylum Bacteroidota; class Bacteroidia; order Chitinophagales; family Saprospiraceae; genus M3007. Next base: position 641 of record JAUMBL010000034.1, read on the forward strand.
AAGACCGTGATGTTCGGCGACTGGTGGCCCGTGCTCCACTGGTAAGAGGCGTATTGGCCTTTGACTTTGAGGGCCGTGATACTGCCGGGGCAGATAATTGTTTCGCCCTCTATGACCAGTCCGCGGTTTCGGACGATCAGCAGGCTGGTGGAGTCCAGGGGAGCGGCGGACTGCGCCCGGGCGGCGAAGGCGCCCAGGCAAAGCAGGAAAGCGGAAATCAGTATGCGTGGTACCATAGCGCGGTTGTGTGTGTTACCCAAATTTTTCTGTCAATTGTTTTTTTAACGCCAGCATCTCGTCCCGATATTGTGCAGCGGTGATAAAATCCAGATCTTTTGCAGCGGATTTCATTTTTTTCTCGGTTTCTTCGATCATTTTTTCGAGTTGCGTGCGGGTTGCCAGGGCTACGACCGGCTCTGCTGCGAGCGTGGGGTGTTCGTTTTCCACATAGTATTTACCGGCTTCCACGCCGCGCACGTCGAGGATACTGCGCTGCGCCAAAATTTCCTCCCGCGATTTGCCGACCGTACGCGGAACAATCCCGTGAGCGTCGTTGTAGGCGATCTGGATACTGCGGCGGCGGTTGGTTTCATCCAGGGTATTCCGCATTGAATCAGTAATTTTATCGGCGTAAAAGATCACCATCCCGTTGGCGTTGCGCGCGGCGCGGCCTGCCGTTTGGGTGAGCGAGCGCATGTTGCGGAGAAAGCCCTCCTTATCGGCGTCGAGGATGGCTACGAGCGACACTTCCGGGAGGTCGAGCCCTTCGCGCAGCAGGTTGACGCCGACCAGCACGTCGTACTCGCCGAGGCGCAGGTCGCGCAGGATTTCCACGCGCTCCAGGGTTTCTACTTCGGAGTGGATAAACCGGCAACGGATGTCCATTTTAATCAGGTAGGCACTCAATTCTTCCGCCATGCGTTTGGTCAGCGTGGTGACGAGCGTGCGTTCGTTTTTCGCGATGCGCTGCTGGATTTCCGCCATCAGGTCGTCAATCTGGTTGAGTGAGGGCCGCACCTCGATCGGCGGATCCAGCAGTCCTGTTGGGCGGATGAGTTGCTCGACGACCACCCCTTCCGTTTGCGTGAATTCATAATCTCCGGGCGTGGCGCTGACAAAGACGACCTGATTGATCATGGTTTCCCATTCTTCGAAGCTGAGCGGGCGGTTGTCCATGGCCGAGGGCAGCCGGAATCCGTAATTGACGAGCATTTGTTTGCGGGCGCGGTCGCCGCCCCACATGCCGCGGATTTGCGGGATGGTGACGTGGCTCTCGTCCACGATCATCAGGTAGTCGTCGGGAAAATAATCCAGCAGGCAGAAGGGTCGCGTGCCGGGCTTGCGCCGGTCGAAGAAGCGGGAGTAATTTTCGATGCCGTTGCAATAGCCGATTTCGCGGATCATTTCGATATCGAAAATGGTGCGTTCGCGGATTCGGCGGGCCTCCATACTGCGGCCTTCGCGGATAAAATACTGCTCTTGGGCAGCCAGTTCGTCCTGGATTTCATACAAAATTTGCGTGACACGATCCTTGGGCGCGAGGTAGAGGTTGGCCGGGAAAATGGCGGTGGCGTCCATTTTCTGGATGCGTTTGCCGCTTTCCAGTTCGATAGTTTCGATGCTTTCAATTTCATCGCCCCAAAAAATGACCCGGCAACCCCAGTCGGCGTACGGCAGGTGGATATCCACCGTGTCCCCTTTGACGCGGAACGTGCCGCGGATCAGGTCGGCTTCCGTTCGGGCGTACAGGCTGTCCACCAACGCATGCAAAAATTGCGTTTTCGTCATTTTCATGCCTGGCTGAATCCGGATCACCCCACCCTCCAGGTCTTCCGGATTGCCCATCCCGTAGATGCAGGAAACCGAAGCCACGATAATCACGTCCCGCCGGCCCGAGAGCAGGGTGCTGGTGGCCTTGAGGCGAAGTTTGTCCACCAATTCGTTGATGCTAAGGTCTTTTTCAATATAAGTGTCGGATACGGGCAGGTAGGCTTCCGGCTGGTAGTAATCGTAGTACGACACGAAATACTCCACGGCGTTATCGGGGAAAAAAGAGAGCAGTTCGCTGTACAACTGGGCGGTCAGGGTTTTGTTGTGCGTGAGTACCAGCGTGGGGCGGTTTACCTGCGCAATCACATTCGCCACCGTGAACGTTTTGCCAGAGCCGGTAACGCCGAGCAACACCTGCGCTTTTTCGCCGTGCTGGATGCCTGCTGCGAGTTCGCGAATCGCCTGGGGCTGGTCGCCCGTGGGCTTGTAGGGGGAATGAAGTTCAAAATTCATGATACAAAGATACGGTTTTGCGCGTGCGTTTCGGGAAGATAACGCCAAAACGCCGGGGAATGCCGGGATGTTTTGCCCTCCGCTGCAACTATTCAGCGGATGTGTGGTTAAAATAGTGGATGCCTGGTTATCAACAGGTAGAAAAAACGCCTTTCGCAGATGATGTTATCGGTTGCGCATTTGACAAAAAAATACCGTACGGCCGGCGGCGGCGAATTGACCGTCTTGGACGATGTTTCATTCGACCTGGCCGAGGGCGACACCCTTTCTATCGTCGGGCCTTCCGGATCGGGCAAAACGACGCTGCTGGGTCTCTGCGCGGGCTTGGATCGCGCCGGCAGCGGTTCCGTGGTATTGAACGAGATCCGGCTCGATGATTTGTCGGAAGATGCGCGCGCGGCGGTGCGAAACCGCTTCGTAGGCTTCGTTTTTCAAAATTTCCAGTTGATTCCGACCCTGACCGCCCTAGAAAACGTCATGGTGCCGCTGGAATTGCGCGGCCAAAAAGACGCCGCGCCGATTGCCCGGGAATGGCTGCGATTGGTCGGGCTTTCGGAGCGCCTCGGCCACTACCCCGCTCAATTGTCCGGCGGCGAGCAACAGCGGGTCTGTATTGCCCGAGCCTTCGCCAACAACCCGAAAATCCTGTTCGCCGACGAACCTACCGGCAACCTCGATGCAGAGAATGCAGCGGGAATCGTTGATCTGCTTTTCGAGTTGAACCGAACCGCCGGTACCACGCTCGTGCTGGTGACGCACGATCCGGAACTCGCCAAGCGCACGCAGCGTATCTTGCGCATGAAAGGCGGTAAGGCCGCCTGGGAGGCATAAGCACTAAATAAGCGTTTTATCCGTCATTTGCATCAAATTTCACCGCGCACTGCGGCGGAAGTAAAAATATTTTGTATTTTTGTTCGGAACTGCATCGCGTCCGCCGGGTTTGAAAATCCGGCCGGAGCGTTTTTTCTCATTTTTTAAACTTCCAAAGCAATGCGCCAAGTATCGCTGTTCTTGCTCTTTATCTGCTGCCTGCTCGCCGGCACGCCCGCCGGGGCGCAGGGGATGGTTTTTTCCGATAAATCCTGGTCGGATATCCTCGCCCAAGCAACCCAACAGAACAAACTCATTTTCCTCGATGCCTATACCTCTTGGTGCGGCCCTTGTAAAATGATGAGCCGCAACACATTCCCCAACCCGGAAGTCGGCGCGTTCTACAACGCCAACTTCATCAACGCCAAAATTGACATGGAAAAGGGCGAAGGCCCCGCGCTCGCCCAGCGGTACAATGTGCAGGCTTATCCCACCTTGCTGTTTATCAATGGAAAAGGTGAAGTGGCGCATCGCGCGCTCGGATACCACGAAGCCGAACAGTTTCTCGCGCTGGGTCGTCAAGCGCTCGACCCGAACACTAGCCTGGCCGGCATTGACGCCCGGTACCAGTCCGGCGACCGCTCTGACGCCTTCATTCTTCAATATCTGGAGGCGAAAAGCGCGGCAGGAGACGACCAACTCGGAAACGTAGTGCAGGAATACCTCGAAGCCAACAAAGACTGGTCGAAACCCCAAACCCGCGAAGTGATTTTCCGCTACGTCACCGACCTGAACGCGCCGGCATTCCAGTATATGCTCGACAACCGCGCCGCTTTCCACGAACAATTCGGCCAAGAGGCCTTCAATCAACAACTGGACGGCGCGCTCGGACAATACTTCCAAACGCTGGAAGATTTTGACCCGGATAAACTGCGCCGCACCATGGAGCGCGTGTACGGACCGGAAGGCGGCCAAAAAACGGCCATGATCATGATGATGATCTATCAACAAATGGAAGACTCGGACGCCTATGCCAAAGCCGCCGTGTCCTACCTGGATCAATATCCCAGCGACGACGCCTCGGAACTCAACCAGATCGCCTGGAATTTTTATCTGATGGTGGACGATCAGCCGCTGCTCCAAAAAGCCATCGGCTGGGCTCAAAAATCGGTCGGCCTCCAGGAGGATTACGCCAACCAGGATACCCTCGCCGCGCTGTATTTTAAAGTCAAAGACCGGAAAAAAGCGAAAAAACACGCGCAACGCGCCATCGAGCTCGCCAAAGCCTCCGGGGAAGATTACGCTGAAACGGAAGCCCTGCTGGCGAAAATCAATAAATTGTAAGCCCTACGCCCTTAGACCGGAAAATGCCCAATCGTGCTTCTATAATCATTTTTCTGCTGTGCGCGGCGGCAGCTGCCGCCGCCGCGTACCGTTTTTTTTATAAATCCGGCGAAACATTCGATTGGACCGATTCCAAACCCCGCAGCGCGTACAGCGAAAAAAACGACGAGCCCTACGGCGCCCGCATTTTTTATACGATCCTTCAAAATTATTTTCCGGGAAAAAAAATCCAGGAAGTCAAGGAGAATATCCCCAAAACGCTGAAAAACGCCCGGGGATCATATCTGTTTATCGGCACGGGCATGCGGCTGGATTCCCTCGGCGCGCAAAGCCTCGCGGAATTCGTCGAGCGCGGCAATACCGCCCTGCTGATCAGCAACACCGCACCGAAAAATCTGCTGAAAATCTTGCGCGCATCTTTTTGCGAGCCCCCAGGCCGGCTTGACTACCTGTCCGTCTGGCTGTCCGATACCGTGCGCTTTTCGCTCAGCAGTCCGGACGATCCCGCGGAGAAATCGTATCGCTTTTTTTATGCAGACCAAAATGAAATCGCCGAGTATCAATGGCGTTACCTGGACGAAGATGGTTTCTGTGCCGAAGCTCCGTTTACGCCGCTCGGTCGGATCAACGACCAGCGGATCAATTTTTTTGCCTTTCGGTATGGCGACGGCGTTTTTTTGCTGCACACCACCCCGCTCGCTTTTTCCAATTTTCACCTGCTCCGCCCGGAAGGCCGCCGCTATGCGGAGGCGGTTTTGTCGCACCTGCCGGAAGGCCCCGTGTACTGGGACGTTGCCAGCAGGCGGCAGGCAGCGTCGCCGAACGGCCGACAAGCTAATTCCCGCGATTTTCCCGACCGGCATCCGCTGGTTTTTATACTGAAACAACCCGCGCTCGCATGGGCTTGGTATCTACTCGCCGGGCTCGCCGGCGCCTACCTGTTGTTCCGTGCGAAACGCCGCCAACGCATCATCCCGGTGCTGCCTAAAAACGAAAACAGCTCGTATGAATTTATCAGTACCATCGCCAATTTGCATTTTCTGGACAAAAATTGCCGCGGGATCTGTATCGAATCTATGAAACTGTTTGTCGCGCAGCTGCGCGAACGCTACGGCTTCGCACCGACGCTCGATCCCCGAACACAACTTCCGCGGCTCGAGGACGACCAACTCCAGCGGCTCGCGCGCATCACGGAAAGACCGGAATCGCAAATACGCGCCCTTTTTGACCAGTACCGCCAAGCTATCCAGTCCGAAACGACCGAACAGATGATGGTAGATTTACACCTTGCGATCGAACGTTTTATGCAAACCGCTAAATAATTCGATGCAATGCGCACAAGGAAATCTATGAAAAACACGATCCTCGCCCTGTTTGCCGCCCTGTTTACCGCCGGCCTGTCCGCCCAAACAGCCCCCTTCTATATCCGGCAATTCGACGCCGCCGAAGGCAGTACCCTGTGCTTCGACGCCGATTCGAACCTCTGGATCGGCTGCTTGCGCGACCGCCAGCCGCTGCTGCTGAAAGTCACCCGGAGCGGCGGCGTCCTGGATCAATTCGCCCTTTCTTTTGCGATCGGAAAAATTTGTCCGCTCACCGAAGTGATCGTGGACGCCGACGGCATGCTCGTGGGCTGCGGGGTGATCACGCCGAACAATCCCGCAGAAAATGAGTCCAGTTATATATTCCGCTACAACCCCGCAACGCGCCAGCTGCTCTGGAAACGCAAAATTGAGCGCAATTTCTTTTACGTGCGCGGGATCATGGAGCCCGAACCGGGCGCGCACTACCTGGCCTACGGCAAGGATTATTACCTCAACTCCGAAACTGAAATACTGACGATCCACCGGCAAACGGGCGATATTCTCCCCGCCGCCAGTTTTTCATATAAAGTCGGCCGCGAGGAAGACCTGGATGCGCTGATCCGCCACGAGGGCGATCTGTATGCTACCGGTCGGAACGACCTGGGCTACCTGACTTCTACGTTTCTGAACTTGTTTGTCCGACAGGGCGTCTGGAAGATTGGCGCCAACGGCACGCCGGCCTGGACGGCGATCGGGCCCGTGCCGCTGGATAAAAAAACGTTTTTGCAAGGCCGGGATTTGCTGATCGAAAACGGCGCGATCTATTCGATGAGCAGCGGCAACGACCAGTCGCAATCCACCACAAGCGGTAATATTTTTTTACAAAAAACCAGCTTAGACGGCGTACCACTCTGGATTCGAAAGTACGATATCACGACCTTTAATTTTACCGCGGAGTGGGGATACAACCTGATTTCCGTACCCGACGGGTTTATCATTTACGGGAGAAGCGCCTGGGATTTTTTGCTTAAAACAGATAAGGACGGCAACTTGATCTGGGCGCAACGCCTGCCTACGGTGAACAGCGGCAGTTTTTACTACCGCGCCCGGCGGCAAATTTTGCTGGACGGCGACGGTATGCTGGTCGTTTCTACTTTGCGCGACGATCCAGCGCAGCCCCGCGCCGTCCTGATGCGTATGGATTTGAACGGTAATATTGCGGGTTGCGACCGGCTTTCCGCGCTGAATGCCGTGGAGGCGCCGTTTCCCAATCCTTTTTGGTCCAACCTGCCTTTGCAGGTCGGCCCGCGCGGCGCGCAAGTGTTCGATACCCCTACAGCCTTGTCTGATCCCGCCCCTTCTACGCCGTCCGTCCTCTGCGAGGGCGCCGGCCCGGTTGCAGAAAACCCTTGCGCGCCTGCTGTGTTTTTGAAAAAAATAGCCTTCGACGCCGGTGCGCATCGCTTGGTTGCCCTGGCGGCGGCCGGCGACACGCTGTACGGCGCTTCGGAAAACGGCTTGGTCACGGCCCTGGATTTAAACGGCCGGCCCATCTGGTCTGTGCGCATCGAAACGCCTCCGGGTAGTGTGCTGTCGCTCTCCGATCTGCTGCTCGATTCCGACGGCCTGCTTGCGGTGCGCGGCCGGCTGGATCAACAGGCCTTTGCCTGTCGGCTCGACCCCGTTTCACGGCAGTTGCTCTGGTCGCAAGTGATCCCTACCCTGCCTTTTGAGGGCGGCGGCATCCTCGAGACGGCGCCCGGCGAGGCGTTTTTGTTGCACCACAACCTACAATTGGCCGGCGGCCGGCAAGTCCCCGAAACGTTCCAGTTGAATCGCCTGACGGGCGCCATGCTGGCGCTAAGCGGCCGGCGGTACGATTTCGACTTGGGTAACCAGACGCATTTCGCCATGGCGCGTCAAAGCACGCAACTGTATGCGGTCGGCCGCCAGGAAACGGCGGCGGGGCCGCGGCTCCGTATCTCCCGGCTGGACGCCACTTTCGGCGGCCCGGTCTGGTCGCAATTGGGACATACCGGCGCGGCCGGTCCGGGCGTCAGCGGCGGTGCGGCGGCTTGCGTGTACGACGACAACCACCTGCTGGTCGCTTATACCGGCAACGACGGCGCGGCAGACCCCGCCTTCGGGAAACTGTTTTTGCAAAAAATAAACCCCCAGGGCAATATACTTTGGGTGCGCCATTACGCGCTCCCGATTTTGGGCGAACTGGATATCACGGCCATACCCGACGGGTACGTCCTGACGGGAAAAACAAGCGCCGGCTACCTCCTGGCCAAGACCGATCGTAACGGCAACCTGCTTTTGTCTAAAAATCTCCCCTTCGGCGCCGGAACTAATGACCCGAAACACCCGCCGGGCAGCAGGCTGCTGTACCACAAAGGCTATCTGTGGCTGGCTTTGTTTGATGACCGACCCGGACAGGCGGGCGCCTGGCTGCTCAAAGCGAATCTCAGCCTAGAAGCTGCCGCCGCCTGCAGTTACCTGACGCCCGTCGCCGCCGCGCCGACTCAAACCGTCATCAATCCGGTGGGCGTTACCGCCGGCCTGCCCGCATTCGTCACGCCGCTGGGCAACCAGTCCGCGGCAGCGCTCGCGCAGCATGACAGCCTCGGCTTCGAACAAATCTGCCCCCCGGTCTATGTGGAGCCCACGCTCGATCTCGGGCCGGATCGCCTTATTTGCAGCCTCGATACGGCCATGCTGAGCAGTACCGCCGGATTCAAAGATCATCTTTGGCAGGACGGACAGACCGACTCGACGTACCGGGCGACTACCGCCGGCGTTTATTGGCTGCAGGCGCGCACCTTGTGCGACAACCTGCAAACCGATACCGTGGAGGTGATGGAGACGCCCAACCCCATCCGAACAGAAATCATCGCCGCAGCGACCGGCGTTCCGGTGAGTATCCAGGGTGCATCTTATTTTGCGCCTGATACGGTTACGGTGCGCCTGCCGTCCGGCGTCGGTGTTTGCGACACCTTGCTTACGTATTTTCTGAAGGTTTTACCCACCGACGAGGAGGTCTGCGATGTGAAAGAACCCGGCGGCTGCGTACGGTATGCGTTGGTCGGTATTTACCTGGAAGCGAACGGCGCGAAACGCTATCGGATGCGGATCGTCAACGACTGCGCTGTGTCGCTGGATCACGTTTCATTTCAATTACCGAACGGGCTGGTCGCCCAGTGGCCTGCCGATAACGCGGCGTACACCGCCCCTTCCGGCAACGTTTATCAGGTCAGAAATCCTTTCGGCAATACCATTCGGTTTAAAATGACCGGCGGCGTCCTCTCTAACGGCGGGGCGGATATCTTTGAGTATGTGTTGTCGCCGCAGGCTGCGCCGGCGTATATTTATGCGGCCGCTCGCCTGACCGACGGCAGCCGTACGTCCACCCACTTGAGCGCGCTCAGGTGTCCGCCCGTTCCCTGGGCCGCCAATCGGGACGCATCCGCCGGCGCCGATACGCCGGCGCTGCTGCGCCCCAACCCCGCCTCCGATTATATCCTGGTGACGCCACCCGTCCTGCACACCGACTCGTGGCATGTTCAAATCGCAGATATGAACGGCCGCCTCGTTTTTGCGCAGGACGTCCGTCAGGACGGCGCCGACCCGATTCGCCTGGATATCCGTACCTTGCCGTCGGGTGTGTATCAATGCGCATTGAAATCTGCCGTTGGGATCTATATTGCGTCCTTTGTGATCGCTCGATGAAAACAGGGGGGGATCCCGCAGAATTCGGAGAATTCGCAGAATTTGCATTTTTTTTGAAATAAGACGTTTGGAATTAGGATAATCAAAGAAATCAAAGAAATCAAAGAAATCAAAGAAATCAAAGAATAAAGTAGCAAACTAAAATTCATGGAATACAACGACTTTTCTCAAAATGCTTCTGCATCGTTCGATTCTGAGGGCGTGGACGTATCGCCTGTACATCAGCGCGCCGAGCTGGTGAAGGAGCAGATCAGCCGGGTGATTGTCGGGCAGGAGGTTCTGCTCGATCAGCTGTTGATTGCGTTGTTTAGCGGCGGGCACATCCTGTTGGAGGGCGTGCCGGGCATTGCCAAGACCCTTAGTGCCAAGTTATTGGCGCGCACCATTGCGGCGGGGTTCAGCCGGATTCAATTTACGCCCGATTTGATGCCGGCCGACGTGCTGGGCGCTGCGGTGTTTAATATGAAAACCTCGGAGTTCCACTTCAAGGCTGGGCCTATTTTTTCCAATCTTGTGTTGATTGACGAGATCAACCGGGCGCCGGCCAAAACGCAATCGGCGCTTTTTGAGGTGATGGAAGAGTATCAGGTGACCGTGGACGGCGTGACCTACCCTATGGCGCAGCCGTTTTTTGTATTGGCTACCCAGAACCCGATTGAGCAGGAGGGCACGTATAAGTTGCCGGAGGCCCAGCTCGATCGTTTTTTGTTTAAAATTATCCTGGATTACCCTAGTTTGGAGGAGGAGCAACAAATCCTGCGCCGTTTTCGGAATGATTTCAACGGGCTTTTGCGCGATACCGTGTTGCCGGTGCTTACGCCGGCTCAGATTGCCGATTGCCAGAAACGCATTGAGCAGGTGTATATCCGGGAAGAGCTGTTGGATTACATTGCTGCGATCATTCACAATACCCGCAACAACGGGGATTTGTTCCTCGGCGCCAGTCCGCGCGCATCCCTTGCCCTCCTGAAAACCGCCAAGGCGTCTGCCGCTATTTCCGGCCGCAATTTTGTGACACCCGACGACATACGAGCCGTGTGTTTTCCGGCGCTCAATCACCGTATTATCCTCACGCCGGAGCGCGAAATGGAGGGTTATACGACGCGGGATGTGCTGGAGGATATGATAAAAAAAGTGGAGGTGCCGCGGTAGGCGCGGTGGAGACTGGCGCGCCCCCTCCTGCGACCTGCCGGCGAAGTCGTTGTGCTTAGGGGCTGTGTAAAAGTATTACACAACCCCTCAACATGTTTTAAATCTGCACCGTATCGCCCAATTTGGGAATTTCCACATGGGAAAATCCGTTTTTGAGCAAATAATCCCGCCATGGTTCCTGTCGGTCGAGGGTTCCGTGCACCAGCCAGATCGTTTTTGCCGATTGTTTTTGGTTTTCGAGGAATTGCAACATTTCGACCTGATCGCCGTGCGCGGAAAAGGAGTCCATGATTTCGATATCGGCCAGCACCTGTTTGTTTTGGCCCATTACGCGCATGGAGCGCGCGCCCTCGCGCAGCATACCGGCGGGCGTATCCGGCGGGGCATAGCCCACGATCAGGAAGGTGCTGCGCGGATTGTCAATATTATTGAGCAGGTGGTGTTTGACCCGGCCGGCCGTCATCATGCCTGAAGCGGAGATAATAATGGCTGGGCGCTCCATGATATTGAGTTGTTTGCTGCCTTCTACCGACCGGATGTACGACAGCCCTTTAAATCCGAAGGGGTCTTCATTTTCCAGCATATAGCGGTGGAGTTCGCGGTCGAAACATTCCGGATGGCTGGCGAAGACATCGGTGGCGTTCACGGCGAGCGGACTATCCACAAACACGGGAATTTTAGGCAATTTGCCTTCGTGGTGGAGTTGATCCAGCATATAGACGATTTCCTGCGTGCGGCCCACGGAGAATGCCGGGATAATCAATTTGCCTTTTTTTTCCACACAGGCGCGGTGTACCACCTTGAGTAGATGTTCGCGTTCGCCGGGCGCCGCTTCGTGGAGGCGGTCGCCGTACGTGCTTTCGCAGATCAGGTAGTCGCATTCCGGCATCGGTTTAGGGTCTTGGAGAATCGGTCGGTCCGGCCGGCCGATATCGCCCGTGAAGCCTAAGCGGATTGTGCGGCCTTCTTCCTTGATTTCCAGCGTTACGGAAGCGCTTCCCAGGATATGTCCGGCGTCGCGGAACATGACCCGCACATCCGGGTGGATCGGGAACCATTGTTCGTAGCTATAGCTCACGAACTGGTTCATGGCGGCGTAGGCGTCGTCCACCGTGTAGAGCGGTTTGATTTCCTTTTCGCCCATTCGGCGCAGCTTCCGGTTGTGGTATTCCGCGTCGCCTTCCTGGATTTTAGCGCTGTCGAGCAGCATTAGGGAGCAGAGGTCGCGCGTGGCGTGCGTGGCGTAAATTTTACCTTTAAAGCCATCCTTAACCAGTTTGGGCGTTCGTCCGGTATGGTCAATATGGGCGTGGCTCAGGATCAGGCATCCGATTTCGTGCGGTTCGAATTGCCATTTTTCGTTAAACATCTCCATTTTGTCGTCTGAGCCCTGGTACAGGCCGCAGTCGAGCAGGATCTTCGATCCGTCTTTCAGGGTGATGAGGTGCGAGGAGCCGGTGACTTCCCGGTTGGCGCCGCAGAATGTAATTTGCATAACAAGAATTGCTTAGAAGCACAAAACTAATTCATTTCCCTCAATCCCTAATCCCCAATCCCTAATCCCCGATTAATTTCGCGACAACACTCGTACTTCCACCCGCCGGTTCTGTTGTTGCTGTTCCTCTGTACTGCCCAGGTCGGGGAAGAGCATTTCTGAGTTGCCGTATCCTTTATAGCGCAGGCGAGCCTCCGGGATGCCGTTTTCAATCAGGTAGTCGTATATGAGTTTGGCGCGGTTGACGGACAAGTCCCACTCCCAGGCGGCCAGGTTTTCGGGTTTGACGCCGGGGTGGTTGATGTGGCCGGCGATTTCTACCTGAAGTTTGGGATTGATTTGCAGGAAACGCAGCACTTTGGGCAGTTCCGGTTCACTAACTTTCAGCAGAATGGCCTCGTTTCCTACGAAAAACAGGTCGCGCAGCACGGCTTTTTCGCCTTCTTTTGCTTGTTTTAGTTCGATATCCGGGTTGATTTTGTATTTTTTATACAATTCCGGGCTACCGAACACTTTCATCGCTTTTTCCTGAAAAATATAGCCGAGCGCCTGCGCTTCTATTTTTACGATACTGTCTTTGGGCAGGCGCGCGCTGTAGAATCCCGTTGAATCGGTGCGCGTGGAGTCTTGGCGCGTTTTGGAGCGGAAGGTGACGAGTGCCTGCGGGATGCCTTTACCGGTTTCCGGATCCCGGATTTGTCCGCTAAAGGTGCTCATGGGCACGGCTTGCATGATTTCCAGGGTAGCGCGCCGATTTTGTTGTCGGCCGTCTTCGGTGTGGTTGTCGGCGACCGGCCGGCCCTCGCCTTCGCCGGCAAGTTCGATTTCCGCTGTCGCCAGTCCGCGGGCGGCCAGGCCGGCGCGTACGGCCTCTGCGCGTCGGCTCGATAGTATTTTATTAGCCGAGGCGCTTCCGATCGAGTCGGTATGCGCGGTGATGCGGATGAAGAGCGCGGCCGGGTTGGCGCGCAGTCCGGCAGTCAGGGAATCGAGGACGATGCCCGCCGCTGGCGTCAGATCCGCTTTTCCGAAATCGAAATAGACGGCGGCTTGCTGCAAGGCGTAGGTGGAATCGAAGAGGGATTGCGTTTGCGTGCGGGTAGCGACAAACAAAAAGGGCAGTAGCAGGATCAGATGGCGCATAAGGCTTGTTGTTTACAGGAGAGGAAAGGTACGTGGAGGGATTTTCTCGCTGGACAAAGCGCCCTGTTGGGTCTTTTCCGGCAAATTCCGATTATTTAACGCGTATTTTCGGCGGTTTCGTACAAAAAGCGTATTTTTTTCGGCTAAGATGTAGAAACCTGTCACCCTTTCGGGGTTGGGCTAAGTCGTTGCTTTATTTTTCCCGCGCGTTCAAATTCACGGTAGTCACGGCGTAGAGACCGGCTGTTTCCGTGCGCAGCCTGGAGGGGCCCAGGTTGACTGCCTGGAAGCCGGATGCCAACGCCAGGGCGACTTCCTCCGGGCTGAAATCGCCTTCCGGGCCGATCAGCGCCAATACGGCCTTTCCGGGCTGCAGTACGTCTGCTAAATGCGGAACGGCGGTTTCCCCGCACCAGGCGATGCAACGGATTGGTTCGGCGGCATTTTTTACTACGGACTCGAAGGGCGTGAGTGGTTGCAGGCGGGGCAGCCAGGCCTGCAGGGATTGCTTCATGGCCGATTGCAGGATTTTTTCCAGTCGGTCGGGGCGGATTTGCCGGCGTTCCGATCGTTCGCAGAGCAGGGGCGTAACGGCGTCCACGCCGATTTCGGCGGCTTTTTCCAGAAACCACTCGAAGCGTTCGATCTGTTTGGTCGGCGCCATGGCGATATGCAGTCGGGTCGCGCTGCGCGGCGGCGTTGACCGTTCGCTTTCGATGCGGACGATTACCTCTTTTTTGCCCGCGGACTCGATGGCTCCGGTGAAAAACGCGCCCTTTCCATCGGTCAGTTGCAGGCGGTCGCCTTCTTTGCGGCGCAGCACCGTTTGCAGGTGCCGGCTCTCCTCTTCGTCGAGAAAAGCAAGCCCTTGCTGTATTTTATTGGTATAAAAAAGTTGCATAGTAGGGTGTTGCGTCAAGGTTCAAAAAACGCCACGCTGGCGCCCACCCAGTCTTTGCCCATATTATACCGGACGCCCACCATTTCGCCTTTGCTCATGCGCACCAGGTTGCATACCAGTTTGGGTTTTTCCCAGCCTTTTTTCCAGACCATCATCATGCGGATTTCGCATTTAGCGGGTTCGGCGGGATTGGGGGTTTGAATAGCGGCGGCGTAGGCCACTTTTCGTTGGAGGATATATTGTTCCGGATCGGAGACGGCGTCCAGATCTTGGCGGGTGACATTAATTTTCACGCCTTGTCCGGAAAACGAGAAGAGCGGTTTGAGCACCCAATTTTCGAGATCGGCCGGGATAGCGTCCAATTCGTTTAGGAACCGCGTTTGCGGGATAAATTCCGAGTGGAGGAAGGGCAGCGTATGTTTGCTGAGGCGGAAGAACCAGTTGGGGTGTCCGACCCATTCGGCGTCTACGGGATCCAGCATATTCCATTCGCGGGGCAGGTCGTCGCGTTTTTCCAGTTCGTCAAAAATAATGCGGTTGTAGATGCGTTCGACGGGGATTTTTCGGCCATTTTCGTCCAGATAGTACAAGTTTCGGCCGTCTTTTTTTATTTCGCTGAGGCATCGGACGGCCAGTCCGAGGTATTGTCGGGCGCCGGCGAAGTCAATGCGGGTATTTTGTTTATCGGGTTCGACTTCGAGGAGGACGACCCGTTCCGGTTTGCTATCGCCGACGATTGCGTCGCGGAGGAGTTCTACGTACGATTCCGGCGTCAGTCCGTTGAAGAGATAGTCCCATTCGGTGGGGATATCGTAACCGGCTCGGTACGATTGCGCGAGCATCATTTGGAAGAAATAGAGCGAGGGGAAGCCCTGCATTTCGATGAGTTGGGGGATGAGTTCGCCGCGATCATTTCGGCAGATGCCGAAATCCAGCTGGAGAAATTCCGTGTGATCGGTTTCGTTGGGCACACGCAGGTGCGGCGGGATAGCGGCTTCGCTGCGCTGGATAAAATCCGGCGCCATGATAACCGGCACGATTTCTTCGACGGCTTGGAGCAATTGTTCCTTAAGCGCCCGGGGCACGAAGACCGGCGATTCGGCGATTCGGAAGGTGACGGCTTCGCCAAAGGCGCTATTGACTACCTCCAGGAAGGCCTGGTATTTTTCCTGGGTAAAAGCGGCGTTGAATTGTCGGCGAAAGTCGGCGTGCATAAAAAAAGACTATTTAACCGGCTGCGTGGTTTTTTTTGAAAAAAACAGGGGGCGCCGGCGGGTTTATAAAAATGCCCTCAAAGCAAGGGAAAAAATTTTAAAAACCCAAAAATAACTGATTTGTCGCGGCAATTTCCGGCAAAAAATCTGTTTTCGAAGTCCTTGAATCACACTTTGTATGCATCAAAGGAAAAAAATACCGGCTTTGAACTGCATACCGTACCTTTGTCGTTTCTACGTCACTATTAAACGGCAGTTCCGGCCTGCGCCAACCCATGACGGATCTAAAATCGCTGATTATTCCCGAGAAAGTGCCCAGCCACATTGCCATCATCATGGACGGCAACGGCCGCTGGGCCAAGCAGAAAGGTATACCCCGCGTGTTGGGGCACCGGAGCGGGGTGAAGAGCGTCCGGGAGGTCACGGAAGGCTGTGCGGAAATCGGCGTGCGGTACCTGACGTTGTATGCGTTCAGCACCGAGAACTGGAATCGGCCGCCGGCGGAAGTGACGGCGCTGATGAGCCTGCTGGTGGATACCATTCGTTCGGAGATCAAGAGTTTGAATAAGAATAAGGTTCGTTTGTTAGCGATCGGGGATATTGAGGCCTTGCCGCGTTCCAGTTACGAGGCCTTGCTGGAGGGCATGGAGGAAACGAAAGACAACGACCGGTTGAATTTGGTACTGGCGCTGAATTACTCTGCGAAATGGGAAATCTTGCAGGCGGCGCGCCAGCTTGCCGCTTCGGCTGCGGCGGGTCGGATACGCCCGGAAGACATCAACGAGGCGGTGTTTGAGCAGGCGCTCAGCACCCGCGGCATCCCCGATCCGGAGTTGCTGATCCGTACCAGCGGGGAGACCCGCATTTCCAATTTTTTGCTTTGGCAGATCGCTTACGCCGAGTTGTATTTTACACCGGTATTTTGGCCCGATTTCGGCAAGCGGGAGCTTTTTGAGGCGATTGTGAATTACCAGCGGCGGGAGCGGCGGTTTGGTTTGATCAGCGAGCAGATTTGAATTAACGATAGTCCAGAATTTGCAGTTTGCGGTTACAGACCTCCAGGTCGGCGGGATCGTTGGACGCCAGGATCACCACCCGGTTGGCGGAGAACAATTCCAGCAATTTTTTATACCAGGCGACCGCCTGCACGTCCAGGTTGGTGGTGGGTTCATCGAGCAGCAGGATGGGCGTATCCGAGCAGATGGCGAGTGCCAGTTTGAGGCGTTGTTTCATGCCCGAGGAGAAGAAGCGGATTTCTTTGTGTCGCGCCCTGGGCAGTTCCAGCAGATCATAGCATCCGGCGGGCGTCATGCCCGGCGCGAGCGGTTTCAGGCGGTGGTGGAAGCGGATGGCTTCCTCCAGGGTAAATTCTTCGATGAGTTCGATATAAGGTGCGGCATAGCTGATTTGGCGGTACGTTGCGTCCGGATCCATTGCGTGGCCGTCCCGGAGGAAATGGCAGTGGCCTTTGGTCAGCGACAGGTGACCGGAAAGCGTTTTGAGCAGGGTAGATTTTCCGGAGCCGTTCGGCCCCAGCACGGCGCAGCGATCGCCGGGTTGGAACTGGAAATCCAGGTCTTTGAAAATCCAGTCGAACCGGAACCGTTTGCCGGCCTTGGTTAGTTGAATTTCCATGTGTATTTAAAAAAAAAGACGTGATCGGGTGGTTGTGGCAAACGCGTGGGTTATAGCGCCGGTTCGGGCACTTTACCCGAGCCGCTGAGCGAGCGGAATCCTTTCATCAGGCCGCGTTCGGCTTTTCGGACAAATCCGACGATTTCATCGCGGTAGGGCGAGGGTTCAATTTCCGCTTCGATGGCTGCCAGGGCGCTTCCGGTTTTGTAGCCGCGCACGAACAGGATTCGATAGATATCCTCGATGTGGTGCAGGTCTTCCCGTTTAAATCCGGCCCGACGGAGGCCGATTCGGTTGATGCCGGCGTAGGAAAGCGGTTCGCGGGCGGCCACGACGTAAGGCGGCACGTCTTTGCGCACCAGCGAGCCGCCGCCGATCATAACTTGCTGGCCGATTCGGACGAACTGGTGTACCGCCACCATACCGCCGAGTCTGGCATAAGGTGCCACTTCGATATGGCCGGCCAGCGTGACATTATTTGCGAGGATACAATTGTGATCCACAAAGCAGTCGTGGGCCACATGCACATAGGCCATCAGGAGACAGTTATCTCTGACGACGGTTCGGTGCTTATCCGTTGTGCCGCGGTTGATGGTGCAGCATTCGCGGATAATGACGCCGTTACCGATTTCCGTGGTTGTGTGTTCCCCTTTGTATTTGAGGTCTTGCGGTACCGCGCTGACGACTGCGCCGGGGAAAATTTTACAACCATCGCCGATGCGCGCGCCGTTCATAATCGTCACGTTGTTACCGATCCAGCAATTATCGCCGATTACCACATCCTCTTCGATCACGGTAAAAGGGCCGATATGTACATTTTGCCCGATTTTTGCATTTGGGTCAATGACCCTCAGGCCGTTTGAAAAACTCATTGCAGTACTTGAATTGATAAGCGAAAGGCAGACGGGCTATCCGCGGCGCCTTTTCATTGAAATATTTCTGATCAGCACCCGTTGCTGTCCGTTTCTGTGGGTTTATTGCGCCGCACGATCTGGGCGGTCAATTCTCCTTCAGAAACCAGTTTGTTACCCACGTAGGCCGTTCCCTGCATGTGTACAATTCCGCGACGGATGGGTTCGAGCAGTTCCATTTTAAGGATTAAAGTATCTCCGGGGGCTACTTTGGCTTTGAAACGGGTATTTTCAATTTTTAGAAAATACGTGTCCCAATTGCCCGGATCGGGTGCGTTGTGCAGCGCGAGGATGCCGCCGGTTTGCGCCAGCGCTTCAATTTGCAATACGCCCGGGAAGATCGGATTGTCCGGGAAGTGGCCCTGGAAATAGAATTCGTTCAGCGTGATTTGTTTCACGCCGACGACGTGTGTATCGCTCAGTTCGATAACGCGATCCACCAGCAGGAAAGGAAACCGGTGGGGCAGGAGGTTCATAATTTGTTTGACGTCGTACACCGGTTCTTTATCCGGGTCGAATTTGGGCACGCCGATGAGCCGGCGTTTTTCCGTCAGTTGTTTTTTCAGTAGTTTGGCAAATTCGACATTCGAGGTATGGCCGGGTTTGGTGGCCATAATTTTGCCGCGGATGGGTTTGCCCACCAGCGCGAGGTCACCGATGACGTCCAGCAATTTATGGCGCGCCGGTTCGTTTTGAAAGCGGAGTTTGACCGTATTGAGCACGCCCTCGGAGTCCACCCGGATACCGGGTTTTCCCATTTTTTTAGCCAGGGCGTCGAGTTCTTCGGCGTCCATTTTACGGTCGGCGATGACGATGGCGTTGTCCAGGTCGCCGCCTTTGATGAGGCCCATGTCCAGCAACTTTTCCAATTCGTGCACGAAGACGAAGGTTCGGCAGGGCGCGATCGCGTCTTCATATTCCTCCATGGAGTGCAGCGAAGCGAATTGCGGGCCGAGTACTTTAGAGTTGAAGTCAATCATCACCGTGGCTTCAAACTCGTCGGAGGGCAGAGCGAGCAGTTCAGTGCCGGTTACTTCGTCTTTATAGGCGATGGGTTCGGTAACGACAAAGTAGTCCCTCGGCGCGTCTTGTTCAATTTTTCCAGCGGATTTAAGCACCTCCACGAAGGGCATGGACGTGCCGTCCATAATGGGCATTTCCGGGCCGTCAATTTCGAGCAGTACATTATCGAAGCCGAGGCCGGTGAGCGCGGAGAGTACGTGTTCCACGGTGGAGACCTGCGCGTCGCCGCTGCGCAGGGTGGTGCCGCGGTTGGTAGAGACCACCATTTTTACATCGGCGGGGATCACCGGCTGGTCGGGCAGGTCTATGCGTTGAAAACGAAAGCCGTGGTTGGGCGGCGCCGGTTTGAAGGTCAGTTCAACCGATTTTCCTGTGTGCAAGCCTACCCCGGAAATATTGACTGCTTTTTGAATGGTTGTTTGCTTCATAATCTGTGCGCAATCTAATTCAGCGTGCAAAGGTACGACGAGCGGCGCCTACTTCCCGCTTTTATTCTTGTATAAAACGCGCATTTGGGTCAGAAACTGTTATTTGTCGGGTATTCGGCCTAATTTAGGCCGGCAAAGCGCCCACTCATTGTTGTGTATAAGGTACGCGCGCCA
Source organism: Saprospiraceae bacterium (assembly GCA_032115775.1). Lineage (GTDB taxonomy): Bacteria > Bacteroidota > Bacteroidia > Chitinophagales > Saprospiraceae > M3007. The sequence continues at coordinate 20,190 of JAUMBL010000034.1, forward strand.
GGATCGAGCGCGCAAGCGTCAGTTCGTCGGCGTATTCGAGCTCGCCGCCGAAGGAAACGCCGCGGGCGATGGCGCTGATTTGGACGTTGGATTCGCGGAGTTTTTTGGACAGATAATAAGACGTGGTTTCGCCCTCAATCGTTGGGCTGATGGCCATAATAACTTCTTGTATTTCCCCGATTTCGATGCGCTGCAGGAGCGATTCCAAGTTTAGGTCGCCCGGGCCGACCCCTTCGATGGGGGAAATAATACCGCCGAGGACGTGGTAAAGGCCTCTGTACTGCCCGGTGTCTTCGATGGCGAGGAGGTCGCGAATAGTTTCCACAACGCAGACCAGTGCGCGGTCGCGCCGGGGATCGGCGCAGATCGAACAAATTTCGTGGTCGGACAGATTGTGGCAGCTGCGGCATTCGCGGATATCCTCGCGCAGGGTCGTCAGCGCGGCGGCGAATTGGCGGGTGGTCTGCGTATCTTGTTTGAGCAGATGCAGTACCAGCCGGAGGGCGGTTTTGCGGCCGATACCGGGTAGGGAAGCGAAGGCTTCGACGGCGTTTTCGATCAGCTTGGACGAATAATTCATGGGAACGGTGGGCGGTGCGGCCTTGAATGGTCAGGCAAAAGTACGATTCTCTGCTGACAAACGCGGCGCTAAATTGGGACGGCGTCTTGGCGGATCGTCCAAAATAGGGTAGTACCAAAATGTGTATGAAAAATGGTTATGGTCACCCAACATTAGACACTACTCAAAATATAGCGGCAGCAGGCCTTTTGAGGTTACTGCCGCCGCGAAAAACTACCCTGTCATTTCCTAGATATCTGGCGCTGTCCGGTTTTTCTATTTCACCGGTATGCAGAGTACGGGGATCGTGGAGTGGTTGACGGTGTCTTCGGTGAGGCTGCCGAACAGGAGGTGTGACAGCCCCTTGCGTTGGTGGGTGGCCATGGCCACCATATCGGCTTTTTGTTCGGCGGCGAATTGAAGGATACTGGCTTCTTCATTAAAGGTGTTGCCGCTCACATAGGTATGCACATTTTTCAGCCCTGCCTTCGCGGCGAAATCAGCCACCGATTTTTCGATTTGGGCGTTGTTGTCGAATCCTGCCGGATTGTTCAGGTAAATTACGTTGGTCTCAAAGGGGAAGTTCGTTTGCCAGCCGGCCATGTATCCGAACGCTTCTGCCTGGTCGGGGTGAAGCGTGGTAGCAAACACCACGGTGCGGAGATCGAAATTGCCGGAGCCTTCCGGAACGGCCAGCACCGGACAGGTTGCCGTGCGGATGACTTTTTCCGTATTCGAGCCGACGAAAAACTCGGTGGCGCCGCTTGCGCCTTTCGTCCCCATCACGATGAGATCCACATGATCTTCCCCAACTACCCGATGCAGGGTGGCGTACAAAAAACCTTCTTCGATTCTGGTCTCGATTTGCAGGTTTTTAAATTCCGAATTTTCCAGGATTTCCCGTTTCATTCTGTACAGTTCGTCGGCCGCTTTTTCATAGTAATCCGTCAGGTTCGGCTGATCGAAAATGGCGTATTCCGGCAGCGGCGGCGTATAGGCCATCACAGTATTGGTGTGCAGGAGATCAATTTTGGCGCCGGTTTTCAGTGCTATGAAGGCCGCTACGCCCAAGGCGTGCCGGGAATTCTGGGAGAAATCGGTGGGAACGAGTATTTTTTTCATGACAGCGGAAGTTTTACAATTTGTCTGATGCCTACAAAGATCGGCTGTTTTTGGGGCGGGCAGCATGACGGTCGTCAGGCTGACGGGTGAGCGTGGTCAGGTTGCGCGGGTTCCACCGTGGTAAGGATACAGGACATCCGTCAGGCTCAGTCCTTCCGGCGGCGCGCTGAGCGGCAAGGGCGGCGGCTTGTGTTGTTCGAGTGCGGTTTGGATATCGGTGACGGAACATTTCCCCAGGCCGGTCTGGATGGCGGCGCCGACGATCAGCCGCACCATGCCGCGTAGGAAGCGGTTGGCGCTGATGTGGAAACGGAGCAGGCTGCCGTCCTGTTCCCACCGCGCTTCGCGGAGCAGGCACTCGAACCGCTCCAGGCCGCTGTCGGATTTGCAAAATGTGGAAAAATCGGTGTACAGGGGTAAAATAGCCGCCATATCCGCCATTTTTTTCAAATCAAGTCGGTGGGCGTTGGGGTAGAACCAGGCGGTCTGGGTACGAAAAGGATCTTTTTGCGCGGTGATGGTATAGATATAGCTGCGTTGCACGGCGTCGTAGCGGGCGTGCGCATCGGCGGGCATTTCAAAGTACGAATGTACGGCGATATCGGCGGGCAGCAGGCTGTTGAGGCCCTGCAAAAAACGAGTCGGCAAGGGGTTTGCTGCGTCAAAATGCGCAAAATAACAATTCGCGTGCACGCCGGCATCCGTGCGGCCGCAGCCGGTCAGGCTGACGGGCTCGCGGAGGAGCACGGACAACGCCGTTTCCAGCGTTTCCTGCACGGATACGCCGTTGGGCTGTTTTTGCCAGCCGCAGTATCGGGTTCCGAGATAGGCGATTTTTATAAAATAACGCATGGAGACGAAATGAACTAATATTTTGTACAGGGGTCGTTTTTTGATTTTTCTTAAATAATCAAAAAAAACGACCCCTGTACATCCTTCCATTTCGCCGCCTCCGGCGGCGAAATACTTTTCACTCAAACGCATTAAAATATCTTACTATATTTCAATAGAAACGCGCCCGTCAGTTGCGTTGCCGGCGCCTGGCGGTCGCCCGCGTCGCCGTAAATCTTGTTTTTATTGGCGTCAATATTCATTTTCATATCCTGGTCGTAGAAAATCTCGCCCAGTAAATCCAGGGACAAGCCTTTGAACAACTGGAGGCTGAAATTATTGGTAAACAGCACATCTATATTCTGGGGGCCGTCGAGGTAGTTGGAGAAAAGGCGGAGGGAGTTGCCGACCGACAGTTTGTCGTTGAAGTACTTGTTGTTGTACCGGCCGACCAGTTCGGAACCCAGGCCCAGGAAGGTGTTTTTTACCTCCACGATGTTACCGGCGGCATCGCGGCGCACGTCGTTGCCGTGGATATCCAAGGCTGCCAGGGCGTCATTTGCGACGTAGATGACGCGCAGCGCCACTGGCGAATACTGCAGCGAGAGGTGTGGGTTGGGTTTGTATGTCAGGCCGGGCGAGCACTGGATGAGAAGCGGCGAAAGCAGGTTGGATACCTCGATATCGGTGGCGTCTATGGGCGACAGGTAGTTGCTATTATACGTCCGGAGCAGTTGGGATTGCGCAAGCAGGTCGGCGGAGAGGTACCATTTGTCGCCGCTGATTTTGCGGCCGAAGGTAGATGTGAGGCGCAGGATATCGAGGTTTTTCTGAAATCCGGCGGGTTGGCTTAGGGAGGTGCGGCCGAGTTTTTGGGCGGAGAGTTGGAGCGAGAATTGGTTGTTCCAGAAATAATTGTCTGCTTTTTTGTTGGCGATCAGCGTCCCGAGTCCGCCAATCCCGAAGCGGTTGGCGCCCCCGCCCACGCGGGGATTGACGATGCCCGTGCCGGCGAGATCCAGGCCGAGGCCGCCGCCGAAATTCCAGCCCGTTTTTTCTTCCTGAATGGTCATTGCGGCCACTTCTTTGAGGCGGTCGTTGCCGGCTTGCGCCCAAAGCGCGATGGCGGGGAAAGCGCCGAGGAGGAGAAGGAATAGTATTTTTTTCATAAAAATCATTTTTTAATCAGAGAAACAGTTGTTTATAAAATTTCTGTAACTACTTAGCCGGCTCGCTGTCTGGCCCAAAAAGTCCCATTTTCCGCCATACTTCGCAATTTTTTTTGACCGTAGCGCTGCTACGGCCTGCAAAAAATCGCTTCGTCTGGCAAAAAATGGATCCTTTTTTGTCTCAGACGCGACCGGCTAAGTAGTTACAAATTTCTAAAAATCTTGTTTGTTTTCAGAAACGGCGGAGTGCTTAAAATCGGTAGTTTGGCGGCAATCTGCTGCAAAAAGACGAAAAATTATTTAAAATTTTCAAAATCACCTCCTTGCTTTCAATCAATCTCGAGCGATCCAACAAGAATAAATAAAAATATGCGTTATTTTTGCGAGCAAATCCACTATCCGTACTCCCTTAATGCGCATGAATCAGACATTAAAAAACGACACTGAACGCCGTCTTTTGCGCGGAATGATCAAGCGCAATTTGCGGCCGTGGTTTGACCGCAAGCGCCGGCAGCTGGCAACAGAGGGTGGTGGCGGGCGCTTGCGGCGCATGATGCAGATGCCCGGCAAGTTGCTGTGGGCCTTATACATGGAGGGGGTAGAGACTACCCAGATGGTGGAGACTTTTGCGCGGCACGGACAGGGAAAGCTGCTGGTGAACATGTCGTCTCGCCGCCCCAGTCCGGAGGAGTTGGAGCAGGCGCGCGCGCAGTTGAAAGATTTGCCGAAATTTTTGCCGTTTTTCATTTTGGTCGTGACGCCGGTTCCCGGCGTGACCGAGGGATATGCTTTGATGGCCGTCACCATAGAAAACTGGCTGGGCCTTAAGTTTAGCTTGCTGCCCAGCCAGTTCAGAAAAGTGTTTACAAAAGAAGAAGCACCGCCTGCAGGCGGCGCTTGACGATTTTTATTCTTTCACAAATTTTCCAGTCCAGTACAGGCGGCCGTCGGCGCGCAGCTGCACGATGTACACGCCCGGCGGCAGGTCGGCCACGTCCACGCGGTACAGTTCGCCCGGCGATTCTACCGGCGCCTGGTTGCGCAGGACACGGCCGAGCAGATCCGTTACGCGGGCCTCCACGTTGCGGGGAGCACCTTGCAGGAAGCCCAGGTTGATTTCGTCTTTGGCCGGATTCGGAAACAGCAGGACGCTTTCGGGCGCTGTGCTTGGGTCCTTGGCCGACACCGTTTGGAGTACCGTGATGGTTCCGGTGGTGGCGTTTGAGCAGCCGTTTGCCGTGGTGACGAGCAGGCGCACCGTATAGACGCCCGGCGTGGTATAGGTGACGGACGGGTTGGCTTCGGTGCTGGTCGCGCCGTTGCCGAAGTCCCAAAGGCGGGACACGACGCCGGGCGTGAGGTCGGTGAAGTTGGCGACGCCGCCGTTGGAGATATAAACGGGATCTTGTGCGGCGGAGAAGGAGACCGTGGGGGCGGCCGGCGAGGCGGCTACCGCTACCGGTATGGCCGTGCGCCCGCATACGAGCGGCACCTCCACCTTCCAGTCGAAGAAGTAGAGATAAGACAAAATAGTGCTCAGTCCGGCGGAAGTGAATCCGCTGAAGATGCGGAGCACGCCGGGCACGTTGTACGGATATCCGGGTTGTGAGCTGGTGCCTTTCAGCGGTTTTCCGGAGCCGACCGTGAGGCGCATGCTCGTACCCTGCGGCACGTTGAAGTTCAGCACGACGACCGTTTCGCCTGCGTTGACCGTTGCCAGTTTAAAGGCAATCTGATTGCCGGCGTTGTCGAACAACTGGATCAGGCGACCGCCGGGCTCGTCGGCATAGACTTTTACGGAGCGGAGGATAAAGGGTTGGAAGGCGTCGAAGATCAGTCCGCCGTTGATTGTATTGCTGGCGGTGACACCGGTGGGCAGTTCCGGTTTGCCCGTGGTGAATATACCTGAAGTGCTGACATAATACGTGGCATTGGCCGACAGCGGCGGGGTGAGGTAGGTATTACCTTCTGCGATGGCATTGACTGCCGAGGGGCTGTTGTACCATTTTACCACTTCGGCCGCTTGGAGGTCGCCGGTATATTCCAGCAATACCCGGGCGCCGCTGCAGGCCGTTGCGGGTTGCTGGGGGCTGATTTGCGCTGTGGGATAGTCGTCGTTGGCCATAACGAAGCGGCGGCGGAAGACATTATTGAGCGGGCGCGGGTCGGGCTGGCCGTTCGGATTGACGGCTTCTACCAGGAATACGTGGGTTCCGGGTTGGATACCCGTAGCGCCGGGCAGCGTGATGGTGGTAAAGGTATTGGGCGTCAGGGTACCGGACCAGTCGAATTCGAATTGCGTGCCGCCGACGATGCCATAGATAAATTTCAGGCTGTTGATCGTTTGCGCACTGCTGTTTTCGAAGGTGACCGTGGCCGTGACCGGGCCTTTGCAGACGCCGGCTACCCGGACGTCGAGGACATGGACGTCCCGTTCGGCGGAGGCAGGCGCGACCGGCACCTGGCCTTGGCTGATCAGGAGATTGTAGGCTGCTTCCAGGTCAATGACTCCGCGGCCGTAGGCGTTGTCTTCACCGGTTACGCCCAGATCTTTGGCTGAGTTGTACAGCGCCAGTTTGAGTTGGATGCCCGACAGGTTGGGGAATGCTTCTTTGAGCAGGAGCAGCGCGCCCGAGGCGTGCGGCGCGGCCATGGAGGTGCCGTCGAGTCCGGTATAGCCGCCGCCCGGCACGGAAGAGCGCACGTTGACGCCCGGTGCGCAGACTTCCGGTTTGATTTGGAGCGCGCCGGATCCGCCGCAGGGCGTGGGGCCCCGGCTGGAGAAATCGGCGATTGGGAAGCTGCTGCTCGCACCGTTGATTGCGCCCACGGCGAAGGTGTTCACGAGATCCATATTCATGGCGGCGCCGGAGGCTACGGTTGAGGCGGCCGGTCCGTTATTGCCTTGCGCCCAGACGACCCCGATGCCGGCGGCTTCCAGCGCATTGAGGATATTGACGGCCGCGCTGACGCCGCAGTCGAAGGGGCTACCGCGCCAGGAGCAGTTGATCACGTCCGGCCGGTCGTTCATCGTATTGAGGTTGCTGTCCGGATTGAGCGCCCACTGCATAGTGGCGGTATTAGTGCGGATCGTTTGGGTAAAATTGACTTGACAGCCCAGGTCGTTTCCGACGGGGAATTCCATAGGGCCGCCCATCCACCGGGAGTTAAAGGCTACGCCGATGGTATCGTTCGTTTTGCGGTCGAGGCCGCAGACCGTACCGGTTACGTGCGTGCCGTGTTCAGCGCAATCTTCCGGCTGACCGCTGCCGCTCCAGGCTTGGCCAATAATCACGTTGTTTCCCCAGAAATTACTGATCAGCGCGGGGTGATCGGCATCGTCGCCCGTATCAATGATCAGCCCTTTTCGGCCGTAGCCTGTGTAGCCGAGGTTCCACATAAAAGGCGCTTTGATCGCGCGCAGGCCCGGTTCCGAGCCGTTGGGTGTGGAGAAGGCGGCCGGTTCGCTGCGGACTGGCAGATCTATTTCCATAGGGGCGTTCCAGTACAGCGTGCCGACTTCCGGCCAGGAGGCGATTTCCTGAATTGCGGCGGCGTTGGCGTTTACAAAAATCTGGTTTACGATCCAGACGGCGAGCAGATTCGATGCGTCGGCGCCGGGCAAATTTTCGAGTCGGCGGATGAGCGTCGGTTGTGTGGCCGCTGCTTTTGCCTGCAGGCGGGTGATCACCTCGTACCCGCGCTCGTCCAGCGGCGTTTGGTTCGTTTCGAACTCGATGAGGAGGGCGCGGGAGTCCACCTGATCCGCTAAATCAATAATTACCTCCTGGTAATCATTGGGATGCGCGGCCATGCGGCTGAGCAATTCCGGCGCGATTTTTTGCGCGCCGCCCTGGGCCGTTGCCAGTACGATCCAAATCATACTGCAAACAAACAGGCGTAGTTTCTTCATGGCAGAATAAACAGTTAAACAAGTCATATAAGTGCCGACAGGCCGGCGTAAATAATTTTAAAGCACGAATTTCCTGTTTTAACGCGGAACTGCCAAAAAACGGGCGGGTAAATCCGCCGTTCGGATAAAATAAGCAGAAATTGAAGCGCGGACACGGCTTCAATTTCTGCTGTTTAATCCAAATATTATTTTTTCTAAAAAAATAATAAAATAAAAACCCGGTTTTAGGCTATTTTTTTGATCCTTATTCAGAATTTTATTTTATATAGTCCGAGTCCTGGTATTTCGATTATCCGCCCCGGGATTTTTGTATTTTAGTGGGCGGCGTTTTTTGTTTGGGGGGCGGTTTGGATTCGGCCGGTCGTCGCTCTGGTTGGGATGCGGGCGCTTTGGATTTTTGGGGCGCCTCCCATTTTTGCCGGTGGTAGTCCTGCGCTTTGTCCAGCGGCGCGTCATTTTGCGATTTGGGTTCCTGTCGGGGTGGGCGCCCGGGGGCTGGTTTGTCGTTCGGCGGACTTATTTTAGCGCGTTCGGGTGCGGTGGGTTGGATGGGTTCCTTGGCGGGCGCCCAGTTGCCGGGCTTTCGGGCGTCGTTTGCGCGTAAAGTTTCGGCCTCCTCCCGGGCGATTTTCCGCGAATCGGCGAGTTGGGGGTATTTTTTGGCGTTGTCGTCCAGGAATGTTTCCGGCGATTGTTCCCGACCGGGGTGTTGTTGGTTGAATTTTTGCCGGCCTTCTTCGAATCGGCCGTATTCTTTCAGGCGATCCGGCAGTTGTTTGGGATCAGACAGCCACGGATCGGAAATGATCGTGCGGGTTCGGTCGCGCCATTCGCCTACGCCCACGCTGATCGTGGTACCGGAGCGGCGGTGGCCGTAGTAGTGCCGGACGAAACGCGTGGACAGGAAATTATATCGATAGCAAAAATACGGGTGGTCGAAATACCATTGCATGAAAAAATACGAGGGCATACCGCCGAAGAACCAGCCGTCCGGGTACGCGTAAAAACCCCAGTCGTACCAGTACGGATAGGGTCGCCAGCGCGGCGCGACATACCACCAAGGGTATCCGAACCAATATGGATAGGGGTGGAATACGGCATAGTCCACGACCACGACCTCGGGGTCGTACGGGTAATCGGCATCGTCGTATCCGTACGTTTCGGTAGAATATGCTTTGGCGACCTCCTGCAATTCGCTGCGCGCCTGGGGGGCTTCCGCCAGCGATTTTTTCCAGGCTTCCGTTTCTTCCGCATGCGCTCGGGCGGTTGCGAGGTGCAGCGAATCCATTTTTTGGATCACCCAGGCTGGATTTTCGCGGTAGAGATCGCCTGCCAGTACTGTCAGGCGCAAGTCTTCATTCAGGAGATCCACTACTTCCGGCAGATCGAGCAGGGCGCGGAACGCTTGTCGCGTTGCCGGCGGATAGGGCTGGATCAGGGTTTCGAAGGCCTGGTTGGAGGTCTGGAATAATTCCCCGATTTTTCGAAGCGTGGCTCGGTTTTCGCGCGCGAACGCAATGGCGTCTGCGCGTTGGTTTTCTGGCAGGACGGCCGCGGCCTTTGCGCACGCAGGGGCGTCTTCGGCGGCTGCCAGCGCGCCTGGAAGTCCGGGATAGCGGCTGAAGTCGTAGAAACGCGCCTGGTCATCTCGCGGGTAATCCTCGATCAGCGTTCGAAAAGCGGCGCTGGTTTTGGCGCGCAGGTTCTGCATCCGCACCAGTAATACCGGCTCTTTGGCCGCTTCGAGAATAGACAGCCGGACGTCTTCCGGGTAAAGCGCCAAGGCTTCCACCGATTGCTTATTTTCTTCGGCCAATTCGCGCAGCAAAGCCTGATCGGGCTGCGCCAAGCCGGTTTGCCAAACCAAAAGCAGCGCCCATAGCGCCGCGATTTGGCAGATTGTACGCATTGTGTTCATGATATAATTTTTTTTGCAACTACTTAGCCGGCTCGCTGTCTGGCCCCAAAAGTCCCATTTTCCGCCATACTTCGCAATTTTTTTGACCGTAGCGCTGCTACGGCCTGCAAAAAATCGCTTCGTCTGGCAAAAAATGGATCCTTTTTTGGCTCAGACGCGACCGGCTAGGTAGTTACTAATTTTTTTTGCAACTACTTAGCCGGCTCGCTGTGTGGCGAAAAATGAATCCTTTTTGCCGAAGGCGCAAACTGTTAAGTAGATACACGTTCTTATTTAGAACCCGCAAGTTAATTCCCTGCTAAACGCTCGCGCGGCGATACGCGTCAGCGCCCGGCATGAAAAAGATCAGTCTTATCCATGCAACCATTTTATTCGCTTGAAAATCAGATTGTATTTTGTTTTTTAAAATAAAACAGGTACCTTTGCGCCCGCTTTTAAACAAAGCAGGGGACAAGAGCGCCGTCCTCACGCGCGTGGCGCTTTTAATTTTTTCACCAAATGCCTCAGAGCCAATCTATTTTATTATGTTACTTGACGACGAAAAGAACTTGAACCCCGAGCCGGATCAACCCACCGCGGAGAGCGCCGAAGAACAGGTTGAACAGGTCGCTTCGCAAGAATCCGCACCTGTGGAAGAACCGGTTGTAGAAGAGGTCGCCCCGGTTGTGGAAGACACGCCCGTAGAAGAGCCGCTTACCGCAGAATCCGCTCCGGTCGTGGAAGACACGCCCATAGAGGAGCCGGTTGCAGCAGCATCTGTTTTGGTTGTGGAAGATGAGACCGAAGAAGAGGAGGAGGAAGAAGAGTTGGATTTGCCTGCGTTCGAGCCTGTTGTAGGCCAGGGCGCGCATGACGACTTCAACTGGAACATGGACAAGCGCGGCGCCATTGCCTACGGCGATGCCGAACGCAGCAGCTACCTCTCCCAGTACGACGCCACCTTGCGCAACGTGAATGAGAACGAGATCATCAAAGGGATGGTCAGCGCGGTCACCAGCGGCGATGTGGTGCTCGACATCAACTACAAGAGCGACGGGGTGATCCCGGCTTCTGAATTTCGCGATATGCCCGATATCAAACAAGGCGATATTGTGGAGGTGTATGTAGAAAGCCAGGAAGATAGCGACGGCCAACTCGGCCTGTCCCGTAAAAAAGCAAAAATCCTCCGCGCCTGGGAAAGCATCGTGGATTCGTTCAAAAATGGCACGATTATCCGCGGTACGATCATCAGCAAGACCAAAGGCGGTCTGATTGCCGAATGCGGCGGATTGGAAACCTTCTTGCCCGGCTCGCAAATTGATATTAAACCGGTAATGGACTACGACCAGTATGTCGGCAAGACGATGGAGTTTAAAGTTGTAAAAATTAACGAGCAGATCAAAAACGCGGTCGTAAGCCATAAAGCGCTGATCGAAAGTGACTTGGCTGAGCAGCGTGAACAAATCCTGCAAAGTCTTGAAAAAGGCCAGGTGCTTGAAGGGATCGTTAAAAATATCACGGATTTCGGCGCGTTCCTCGACCTTGGCGGCGTGGACGGGCTGCTCTACATCACGGATATCAGCTGGGGTCGTATCGGCCATCCGAGCGAGGTGCTGCAACTCAACCAACGCATCAATGTGGTGGTGTTGGAATTTGACGAACTTAAAAAACGCATCAGCCTCGGCCTCAAGCAACTCACCCCGCACCCGTGGGAAGTCCTGCCGGAGAACATTTCGGAAGGCGCAACGGTCACTGGCAAGGTGGTCAATATTGAAGATTACGGCGCATTCGTGGAAATTCTCCCGGGCGTAGAGGGCCTGATCCATATCAGCGAAATCAGCTGGGGCAGCCAAAGCGTGAATGCGAAAGAGTACTTCAAAATGAGCCAGGAAGTAGAAGCAAAAGTAGTAACGATTGACCGCAGCGAACGCAAGATGTCGCTCTCAATCAAACAACTCAGCTCCGACCCCTGGAACGAGATCGAAAATAGCTTCTCCGTCGGATCGGTACATACCGGTACGGTGAAGAATATGAACAACTACGGCATTTTTGTGGAGTTGTCGGAAGGCGTGAGCGGGATGGTACACATCAGCGACCTGTCGTGGACGAAGCGCTATGCGCACCCGAGCGAGTTCACCAAAGTCGGTGAAATGCTGGAGGTGGTTGTACTTGACATTGACAAGGAAAAACGCCAGATCAGCCTCGGACACAAGCAGGTGCAAGAAAACCCCTGGGATAATTTCGAGGCCGTGTTCCCCGTCGGTTCTTACCACGATGCCACGGTGCTCCGCCGTGATGATAAAGGCGCTACTTTCCAACTGTCGCATGGCTTGGAGGCTTTTGCTCCGATCAAGCATATCAAGAAAGAAAATGGCGAAGCAGTGGAAATTGGCGAAACAGTTACTGTAAAAGTAATTGAATTCAACAAAGAAGATCGCCGCATCCTCGTGTCGCACACCCGCTACTGGGAAGACCTGAAATACAAGGCGGAAACGGCAGTTCGGGCAGAAAAAGACAAGGAAGTGACTGAAACGCAAACCGCTATTGCTGACGTGCAAAAGAAAGTCGAAAAGGAAACGCTCGGCGATCTGGCTGCGCTGGCGCAACTGAAAGGGCAGTTCGGCGAAGACGACAACAAGTAGTTCGCTGTTGAACAAAATTTTAGGATGGCCGGGAGACAAAAATTGTCTTCCGGCCATTTTTTTGTGCGCGCAACTATTTCGCCGGTCGCGTATGCGTAAAAAAGGATTTATTTTTTGCCAGACAGCGAGCCGGCGAAGCAGGTAGAGCGGTTTATCCCCACCAGCTAGCCCCAATATACGCCAGCCAAGCGCCGGTGTAGGCGAGCAGGCTCATAAATACAAACTGGAGCAAGGCCCACTTCCAACTACCGGTCTCTCTTTTCACAACTGCCAAGGTGCTCATGCACTGCATCGCCAGGGCGTAAAACACCAGCAGCGAGAGTGCCGTGGCGAGCGAGTATACCGGCAGGCCGGTATCGTCGAAGCGGGCAGCCTTCATTTTTTGTCGCAGCGCGAGTTCGTCGTTGGCGCTGCCGATGCTGTAAATCGTGGACATAGTTCCGACGAACACTTCCCGCGCGGCAAACGACGTGATGAGTGCGATGCCGATTTTCCAGTCGTACCCCAGGGGTCGGATTGCCGGTTCGATGGCTTTCCCCAGTACGCCGGCCCAGGAGGCTTCGAGTTTTTTGGCGGCGATCAGATCGGCGGCGGCAGTTTCATCCAGGTTTTTCGCTGCGGCGGTGGTTTGAGCGGCTACTTCGGCCTGATTCATGGCGTCGCCCGGCCCAAAACTGGCCATCGCCCAAAGAACTATTGAGATCAGCAGGATGATTTTTCCGGCGCCCCAGACGAAGGCAGAGACCTTTTCCCAGACGGTCAGCCACACATTTTTCCAGTGAGGCATTCGGTATACAGGCAGTTCGATGGCGAGATAGGAAGCCTCCCGCGTGCGCAGCCATTTTTTCATGGCCCAGCCCGAGGCCAGCGCCGCCGTAATACCGAGGAGGTACATCCCGCCGAAGGTCAGGCTTTGCAAGTTGAGTATTCCGGCAATGCGTTTGGAGGGTACGGCTAAGGCGATCAGGACTGCATAGACCGGCAGGCGGGCGCTGCAACTGATAAAAGGCGTCACCAGGGTGGTGATGAGGCGCTCCTGCCAATTGCCGATCGTTCGGCTGCTCATGATGGCCGGCACGGCGCAGGCGCCACCACTGATGAGCGCTACAATGCTGCGGCCGTTCATGCCGAAACGGCGCATGATCCGATCGAACATAAAAACCACCCGCGCCATATAGCCTACCTCTTCCAAAAGCGTAATCAGGAAAAACAAGAGCGCGATTTGCGGGACGAATACCAGCACGCCGCTGAGGCCAGCCATGATGCCGTCGGTGAGCAGGCTGCTGAGCCAGTGCGCCGGCAGTCGTTCGCTGAGCCAGCCGTTGAGGTCGGTAAAAACCGTCTCGATATAATCCATGGGAATACTGCTCCAGTCAAAAATAGACTGAAAGACCAGGAGCATGACTGCGGTGAAAAGGACAGGACCCCAGATTCGATGGGTGAGGACGGCGTCTATCCGATCCGTGGTGTTTTCCGGGGCGGTTTGCGGTTTTTTAACGGTTTTTTCCACCAGGGGCGGGAAGCGCTCGTAGCGATCGAGCGTTTCGTCCACTTGCGCGCGCAGGGAGACAAAGGTCTTAGTTTGAATAATGGCGCGCAGGGTGGCTTTTTCTTCCTCCGTGAGGAAGGGCAGCCATTCGAAATGGTGGCCGATCAGCAGGGCGCGGTACGGATTTTCCACGCGGAGGTTGAGGCTGATGGCTTCGGCGACTTGGTTTTCAATGTCCCGGAAGCGGTAGAAGGATTTACCGGGCGCCGCGGCGCTTTTTTTGTCGGCCGTACGCATGATTTCTTCGACCAGTAGCGGCATATTGTCGCCGGTGCGGCCGCTGACACAGACAACCGGCGCGTTGATTGCTGCGGCGAGCGCGGGGGCATTGAGTTGCATCCCCATTTCCTGCACGGTATCCGTCATGTTCAGGGCTACGACTACGGGCAGGCCCAGATCCATGAGTTGCGTGAGCAGGAGGAGATGTTTTTCCAGATTGGTTGCGTCGGCTACATACACCGCTACGTCGGGGTAGAAGCGGTCGGCCGGGTTTGCGAATATAGCGGTGACGATCCGTTCGTCGGATGCGGTGGGATGGAGGCTGTAGGTGCCGGGTAAGTCGAGGAGTTCGACCTCGCGCCCGTCGGGCAATCGCAGGTTGCCGGCTTTGATATCCACGGTAACGCCCGGGAAGTTGCCGGTTTTTTGCCGCAATCCCGTGAGTTGGTTGAATATGGTGGACTTGCCGCTATTGGGGTTCCCTACCAGGGCGACCCGCAGTGTGTGGTGGGCGTTCATTTTTCCGGAAATAGCGAATGAGGAATAAATTATCCTTCCAGGAGGACGCCGGCGGCTTCCTCTTCGCGGAGCGCCATTCGGACGCCATCCGCTTTGATGTAATAGGCTTGTCCGAAAGGCGCCGTACGCACCATTTCTACCATGGAGCCTGGCAACAGGCCCATCGCGGTGAGTTTTCCGGCCAGAGCCGGGTTATTAAAAGCGATGGCGCGTGCACTTTCGTGCAGGTGAAGATCCGGGATGGTGCGGTATCGGCGTTGCATAGTCTTTGCCTCAGCGGCTGCGTTTTTATTTAGACAAAATCCAAACAGTGCAAAAGTAGGTTTTGTTTAGATACGAAGCGAAAATGGCGGCAAGTATTTTGTGAAAGTACATTTCCCAAACTATTTTAAAAGCCTGTTGAAACGGAACTGGCTGTTCTTCGGGAACAAAAGTCGAAATATTGTGTGATATGCGCAGCCGACGAGAATCATTATCGGGCATGAGGTCGCTCATCTCCTGCTTGGCTGGGGGGAGATGAGCGACGCTGGCAAAAAATGGATCCTTTTTTGTCTCAGATGCGACCGGCTAAGTAGTTACTATTTTTTTTGCTACGGCTGCGTTTGCCGCTTGATCACCGCTTCCTTAAAAGGAAGATGCAAGTGTAGATTACAGACGCTTCGTTACTCCACCACGGTAACCCGCAGCACGTTCGTGCGCAAGCGTTTTTCCAGCGGCATGGCGGCGGTGTTGATAATGACGTCGCCGGTATTGACGAATTCGGCGCCCTTGAGGATCGCCATACAGTCCTGGATCGTCTCGTCGGTGGTGGAGAAGCGGTCGTAGTAGAAACATTGCACACCCCAGAGCAAGTTGAGCGTACTGAGGCTTTGGTGCTGGTTGCTAAAGATAAAGATTTTCGCTTTGGGTCGGAAGCTGCTGACTTTAAACGCGGTATAGCCGGAAATCGTCATGCCGACGATCCCCTGGGCGCCGATTTCCTCGGCCACGCGGCAGGCGTTGAAGCAGACGACGTCGGAGTGGAAGGTTCTGGATTTTTCCACGGCGCGGGGGCGCTTGCTCTCGATTTGCGGCCAGTAGTGGCGTTCTGCCTCTTCGATGATGCGGGTCATTGCCTGCACGACCAGTTTGGGATGTTTTCCCACCGAGGTCTCGCCGCTAAGCATGACGGCGTCGGCGCCGTCGAGCACGGCGTTGGCCACGTCGGTGATTTCAGCGCGGGTAGGCGAAGGGTTGTTGATCATGCTGTCCATCATTTGCGTGGCTACGATCACCGGGCGGGAAAACTGCATACACAGCACGATAATTTCCTTTTGGGTGATTGGGAGGCGTTCAATGGGCATTTCCACGCCGAGGTCGCCCCGAGCGATCATAATTCCGTTGCAAGCCTTAATAATATCGCGGATATTCGCTACAGCCTCCGGCTTTTCGATTTTGGCCATGATTTTGGCCGGATGGCCGACGGCTTCCACGCGGCGGGCGAGCTCCGTCAGGTCGTCCGGATTGCGCACGAAGGACAGCGCGATCCAACTAACGGGTTGCGTGAGGATGAATTCGAGGTCTTCGAGGTCTTTTTCGGTTAGAGAGGGCAGACTGACTTTCGTATCAGGCAGGTTGACCCCTTTATTGCTACTTAGCATGCCGCCGTGGAGACAGCGCAGTTTTACGGTGTCCTTGCCGTTGGTCTCGGCGACTTCGAAGACCAGTTTGCCGTCGTCCATCAGAATGCGCTCGCCGGGGTGGCAGTCTTTTGCAAAACCCTCGTACGACATATAAATTTTTTCGCGGGTACCCAGCACTTCTTCATGTACCAGCGTAATCTCATCGCCCGGCTCCAGCGGCAGCGCGTTGTTTTCAATTTTTCCAACGCGTAGTTTGGGTCCCTGCAGATCAGCCAAAATACCGATATGCGTGCGGTGCGCCTCATTGATGGCCTGGATATGCTGAATTACCTGAAGATGATCGGCGTGCGTACCGTGGCTGAAATTCAGGCGAAACACGTCCACTCCGGCCTCCGCTAGTTCCAGTAATTTTTCGTATGTATTGCAAGCGGGGCCGACCGTGGCCACGATTTTTGTGTTTTGAGAACCGTCTTTGCGCATGGTGCTTTTATTTTTGACGATCAGGGCAGACTCTTCTACTAAGGTCATAAGATTACCGTATTTTTTAAAAGTGTATTTTTTACAATAAGTTCGTACTGCAAAAATACGCTTTTGAGCCAACAAGGCAACGTTAAACTTTAGATAAACTCGAAAAATAAGTTAGAATATCTGTCTTGCGTTTTTAAAAGTGTTAATTTTACATTAAGTCGCAAACTGTTTTTCGGCGTACAGGCTGCTTCCGGTTTGGCAAAAATACAGGCATTTTTGTTTGTAAAGGAGGTTGCTGCGCGAAACTGCGGGGAAAATAACGCGTGCCGGCAGGAGTAGGGAATATTAGTAGGCGCCTTATGTTCTGAAGCCCGCAAACGGGCATTCCAAAAATTCCGGGATAAAAATTTTTTTTAAAAGCAAGATCGCTGTTTCTTTGCACTTCGAAAAATGAGTTTTTTTCACCAAATATGCAATAAAGTATGTCACAAGTAGCCGAGCGCGTAAAGAAAATCATTGCCGACAAATTAGGCGTTGACGAGAAAGATATCGCGCCTGAAGCGAATTTCATCCAGGATTTGGGCGCGGATTCGCTGGATACCGTCGAGCTGATCATGGAATTTGAAAAAGAATTCGATGTGTCTATTCCGGACGACCAGGCCGAACACATTCAGACCGTAGGCCAGGCAATCGCTTATCTGGAACAACATTCCCATAAGCACAAGAACTAAGCGTTTATTTTCGGTTTTTCCGTCCGGTTGAAAATGTGTCATTTTTGACCGAATCTAAAATCCGTAACTTGCGCTGTGTGCGCCTATTATATCCGCACAACTTCCGGGAAGGTTCAAAGCGTATGCGCTTTGAACCTTTTCATTCGTATGCGCGCTGTTCTGCGGACCAATCCCGGTCGTATTTTCGGCCGGTCGCGAATGTTTGTAATTTCTATTTGGAAAAGCCTACCTTTGCAAGGCCAAATTTATGGCTCGTTAAAAATCAATCTTTTTATGAAACGTGTCGTAGTTACCGGCATCGGCGCCCTGACGCCTATCGGAAATACCGCCGGCGCTTATCTTGAAGGACTGCAGAAAGGCCTGAGCGGCGCCGGCCCGATTACGCAATTCGACGCCTCGCTGTTTCGAACCCAGTTCGCCTGCGAAGTAAAAGACTTTGCGGTGGAAAATTTTATTGACCGCCGTGAAGCGCGCCGCCTCGACCGCTTTACGCAATTCGCGATGGTCACCGCCGAAGAAGCCATCAAAGATTCCGGTCTGGATCTGGAATCCGTCAACAAGGAACGCGTGGGCGTCATATGGGCCTCCGGTATCGGCGGCCTCGCTACGCTCGAAAAAGAAATCGAGGATCACGTGCAGGGCAACGGCATACCCAAGCACAACCCGTTCCTGATTCCCAAAATGATTTCGGACATCGCCGCCGGACAAATTTCGATCCATTACGGCTTTATGGGCATCAACTACGCCACGGTGTCAGCTTGCGCCTCCTCCTCCCATGCCCTGATGAATGCCTTTGACTATATTCGCATGGGTCGCGCCGATATCATCGTCAGCGGCGGATCGGAATCCACCATCACTAAAACGGCCGTGGGCGGCTTCAATTCTATGAAGGCGCTCAGCGAACGCAACGATGACTATCGTACGGCTTCTCGGCCTTTCGACCGCGACCGCGACGGTTTCGTGCTCGGCGAGGGCGCCGGCGCCCTCATCCTGGAAGAATACGAACACGCTAAACGCCGCGGCGCGCGTATCTACGCCGAAGTGGTCGGCGCCGCCGCAACTGCCGATGCGTATCATATCACGGCGCCGCATCCCGAAGGCCGGGGCGTCATTAATGTGATGAACCTGGCGCTCGCAGACGCCGGATTGAACCCGACCGATATTGACTATATCAACGTGCACGGCACCTCCACACCCTTGGGCGATATCGCCGAACTGAAGGCCATCCGTGCCGTTTTTGATGAATACGCATACAACCTTAATATTTCTTCGACTAAAAGTATGACGGGTCACTTGCTCGGCGCTGCCGGCGCCGCAGAGGCAATCGCCGCAATTATGGCGATCAACCACGATTTTATCCCGCCGACGATCAACCATTTTACCGACGATCCGGAAATTGACCCGCGCTTCAACCTGACGTTCAATGAGGCGCAATCCCGAAAAGTGCGGGCCGCCATGAGCAATACCTTCGGTTTTGGCGGCCACAACGCCTCGATCGTCTTTCGCAGCGTCTGATCTATTTGCTGTTTACAGGCGCTCCCCTTTATTTTAATCAGTTTTTTGTGAAATTTTTAAGACGTTTTTATAACTATTATTTACATCCCGAACGGGAAACCGCCCGGCGGCTGCATAATCTGCTAGGGTTTACGCCGGCTTACCTACAGCTGTTCCAACTCGCTTTTTTCCATAAAAGTACGTTCTCTAACCGCGAATACGCGATCTCCAACAACGAACGCCTCGAGTTTTTGGGCGACGCCGTCCTGAGTACGATCGTCGGTGAATATCTTTTTAAAAAATATCCCAACAGCGACGAAGGCTTTCTGACCAAAATGCGCTCTAAAATCGTCAAGCGAAATTCTTTGGATGAAATCGCGGATAAAATGGGATTGGATCTTTTTCTGGTGCATTTCAACCAAACCCGGCTGTCTAAATCCATGCTGGGCAATGCGCTGGAAGCGCTCGTCGGCGCGATTTATATTGAAATGGGGTACGAAAAAACGCGCGACTATGTCGTAAAACGAATCCTCCGCCGCTATCTCGATATCCACGAACTGGAACTATACGACGATAATTTCAAAAGCCAGTTGCTCGAGTGGTGCCAGAAAAACGGCTACCAAATTGATTACAAAGTACTGGCGAAGTACAAAAGTGAAAAGCGCGACAAATTCAAGGTTGCCGTCTATATTGACGGCCGAAAATTGGGTTCCGCCGACGATTTCAACAAAAAAAGCGCTGAACAAATGGCCAGCGAACGCGCCATCGCCGCGCTGGGTATTCTCACCGGCGGCAACGGACAGCGCTTGCTGCAGGAAATGCCGAAAAGTGAGGAGGAGGAAGGGGAAATCGAAGAAAATAAACAGTAGGTTCCCCGCCCTGACCCTGGCATACAACGGGCTCGCGCTCGAATTTCGATCCATACGCCATCATACACGACGCTCCCGCCATACCGCTCCCCGCCCTGCTTCCGTCGCGCGCAGCAGCGCTCGCCGAGCCGCGCTTCTTCCGGGATGCCGGCCGGACGGCCGATTGCGTTTTTGCGCAAATGCCGGTCGCCGTCGGTCTGGCACATCGTATCCTGATCCAATCGGATCCGCCCCAGTTCCGCTGTAGCTGCATGGCGCGCCGACGCCCCTGCCTCCACGCGCTGGCGCTGGCCGGCTGGTACAATCAAGCCGGCGTCGCTGCCTTTCCGCTTGCCGACCAACTGCCGGAATGGGCCTTCGCACTGGCAAATACCGGCGCCGCCGCCGTACAAACCGGCGCCGCCGCCGCCGAACGGCGTGCACAACGGTTTTTTGAACGCCTGGAGCGCGCTGCGGACGGCCTGTCCGACCTGGAAAATTGGCTGGAAGATTTGACGCGCCGCGGCCTGGCGACGACCTTGGGCGAAAGCGCCGCGCCCTTTGCCCATATTGCCACGCGCATGGCCGACGCCTCGCTACCCGGCCTTGCCCGCTTGTTCCGAAATCTGGACGCGGATGAATCTCCAGACCTGCCCGACCGGGTCGCGGACGCGCTCGGCGCCTGCTATCTCGCTATTCGGAGTTTTCAAAAACGGGAATCGCTGCCGTCCGCACTGGCGTTCGATTTGCAGGCTTTTCTTGGGATTTCGCTCAAAAAAGAAGAGGCGCTCCAGGGCGGTACGCGCGTTGCCGATACCTGGACGGTGCTAGGCCGCTTTGAAGCACCCCTGGAAGAACGTTTGTGGCAACGCCGTCTCTGGCTGCGCGGCGCGTCGGGACAGTTTGCCCTGTTGCTCGATTTTGCCTTTGGCGACAGCGATTTTGCGCCCGGGCTTTTGCCCGGCTCTCACTGGCAAGGTACGCTGGTTTTTTATCCCTCGAATTTCCCCCAACGCGCCATTCCGTTAGAGGAACTCCGTGCGTGGATCGGCGCTGCGCCGACGATTGCCGGATATGACCGCCTGGACGATATGGCTGCGGCCTATGCCGAAGCCTTGGGCCGGCAGCCCTGGCTTAACTGGTTTCCGGCTGTTTTGGATTTAATTCCGACGCCGAATTTGCAGGCGCTGGATCGCGAGCACAAAGCGGTTTCGCTGTGCCTGTCTGAGAACGCAAATTGGAAATTAGTCGCCGTGGCCGGCGGCCGGCCTTTGCGCCTGTTCGGCGAGTGGGATGGC
>JAUMBL010000035.1:0-3920 GCA_032115775.1 Saprospiraceae bacterium
TGAAAATCAAGTGCGGTGAAAAACACTTCGCTGAGTTTTCGGATGTTAAGTTTCAGGCGGTGGGGAGTGTGGCGGATTTGAAGTCCCTGGTGACTTCCGGTCAATCTGCCTCCCCATGTTCCGATTTTACCTGACCCCCTCATTCCGGAGGTTTGCCCCCCCCCTAAATGTTAGTAACATTCCGGAGGTCTGACCCCTGTCACGAATCACCAAAAGTATCCCACCGCAAATTCCAAGCGCGCCGCACCGGAGCTTCCCGAAATGCTGTTCACGCCTACCAAAACCACCAAAAAACTCCTACATTTACCCGCTTTTACGCCGACAGGACCGTCTCCGGCGAAAAAAGCCCTGCCGCCGTGCCCCGATGGGCGCGTCTGTTAAAATAAAATTGCCAAAACGATACCCGAGATTATGCGCCTGAGTATCCTGCAAACCGCCCTGCAGTGGGAAACGCCCGCCGCCAACCGGGACAGCCTGTCCCAAAAAATAGCCGCGCTCTACGGCAATACGGACCTGATCGTGCTCCCGGAAATGTTTACAACCGGCTTTTCGATGAACGCCCGGGCGCTGGCCGAACCGATGAACGGGCCAACCGTGGACTGGATGGCGCAGCAGGCGCAGCGCAGCGGCGCAGCAATCGTGGGGAGCTTTATTTGCTCGGAAAATGACCGCTTTTTCAATCGCCTGGTCTGGATGCAGCCGGACGGGCATTTCCAGACGTATGATAAACGCCATCTGTTCGGCCTGGCCGACGAGCACCTGCACTACACGCCGGGCAACAAACGCCTGTTCGTGCAATGGCGGGGCTGGACGATTACGCCTTTTATCTGCTACGACCTGCGCTTCCCGGAATGGATCCGGCAACCTAAAGACCAACGCTATGACCTGCTGCTGTTTGTGGCAAATTGGCCGGTCGCCCGCGCGCACCACTGGCGCAGCCTGCTCACGGCCCGCGCAATCGAAAACCAAGCCTACCTGGCCGGTGTGAATATTTTCGGGACCGACGGCAAGGGACTGGAGTACAGCGGGGATTCCTGCATCGTGGATTACAACGGCCAAACGCGCTGCGCAATCGCCGGCGCAGAGGGGGTGTGTACCACCGAACTGGCGCTCGAACCGCTGGTCGAATTCAGAAAACGACTGCCGTTCTTGGAAGACGCGGAGCCGAACGGGTAGTCGCTCTCTATTTGCGCCGTTTTTCCAGCATCTGCGGATCCAATTCCAGCGCTTTTTTATGCCATTCATTGCCGGCGGCGGCATCGCCTGCGAGGATGTAGGCCGTGCCCAGGTCGAAGAGGATGGACGCGTCTTTCGGCGACAATTCCGCCGCTTTTTTGAACCACGTCAACGCCTCCGCATTGAACCGCGCCGCTTCGGACGCCCGGCCGGCCTGCGCCGCCTGTCCGCCCTGCACGCCATTGGCCACGCCCAACAAGCGGGCGGTCGAGGCGTTCTGGGTGATTTGCCAGGATTCCGTCAGGTATTGCATGGCTTTGGCCAGATCGCCGCGTTGTTCGCCGTAATATTGGCCGGCATCGCGCAGCGCGATGGCCAGGTAGCCCGGAATTTTGGCGTCGTTGGAGGCCACCCGCATCGCCTGGCGGTAATCGCTGATCGCGCCATCGTAGTCCTGTAAGTAATATCGGGCGCCGGCGCGGGAGATCAGCGCGTCCTTGTAATTCGGATACAATTCGACGGCCTTCCCGGCATGCACGAGCACCTGCTGGAAAATACGCCGACGCTCCGCCGTATCCTGCGCGGTCATGGCCTTTTCAAAGAGCACGCCGCCGCAGGCGTTTTGAATTTTTGCGCTGTTCACCGAAGTCTTTACGTCCGTCAGGAAGAGTTTCTCGTTGCTTTCCCAGGCGGGGTTTCGCAGGATGGTCATGCTGCCGAATACCAGCACGAGGAATCCGGTGGCGCCCAGCGGCAGCGACAGCGCGGCAACCCGCCAGACGGATTTGTCCCGCGCCAACTGCAGGAGCAGGTGCGCCGCCACCAAGCAAAATCCCACCGAGGGCATAAACGCAAAGCGCTCGCCCATGTGCGTACCCACCGGAAAGACCAGGTTGGACACGATACTCAGTGTCAGTAAATAAAACAAGATGCCGAATCGAACCGGGTCTTTTTTCCGGATTCCCGTCAGGGCGTAGGCCGCCAAGCCCCCATACGCTGCGAAACTGAACAAGGCGACAGGGTCGGAAAAGGTTTTTAAATCAATATGGCGCGGATAGTAATCGTGCGTCAGCGGATGCGGCCAGACCAGCAATTGCAGGTATTTGCCGAGGGTGTAGGAAATGGTGGCCAATTTTTCTGAAAAAGAAAATGCGACCCAATTATTGCCCACGATTTTGAGATACGGATTGTTCATGAGTTCCAGGGGCGCGGAACCGAATTTCCAGTTCAGGATGCTCCCGCGAATCAGAAAAAACACAGCGAAAGCAGCCCAGATCGGCCAACTATGTCGCGCAACGGCGCCCGCGCCCGCATCCGATCGGAAAAACCACAGCGCCAACGGGATAATCACGACAAAGGTGGCGGCGTTTTCCTTCGACATACAGGCCCAAAAAAACACGGCGCCCGCCGCCAGGCCGTAAGCCGTTTTGCCCGTATCCACCGCCTTTAAAACCAGCCATAAAGCGCCCAGACAACCCAGCAAGGTCAGTATTTCATCGCAACCTTTGATATTGGCCACCACCTCGGTATGGATCGGGTGCGCGGCGAAAAGCGCAGCGGCGATAAACGCCATCGCATGGCCGTAGCCCGCGCCCATTTTAGGGGTCGTCAGCGCGCGTAAAGTGTGGTATAGCACGAGGCAGGTAGCGGCAAATAGCAGCACGGTCAGCAGGTGAAACGCGAAAGCGCTTTTGCCCACCAACTGGTACAACAGCGCAAAAATAACCAATGTAAAAGGCCGGTAACGCCCGCCGCTCACCAGGGCGTCCTTGCCCTCGACTTTAAAAAAGCCAAAAAAAGTATCCTTGCTCAGAATGCCCGGAATACCGGACGCGCCTTGTTGCGTGAACATATTCTCCGTGATGACGATCGAGTCGTCCAACACAAATCCATGCCCCAGGGTATTGGCATACAGCAAAAAAGCGAGCGCGAACACGATCAGCCCCTGCAATCGGGTATTGGAAAACAGGCCGTCTTCCCGGTCTATCGTTGCTATCGCAGCGGACGTTTGGGAAACGTGCAGCGCTTTGCCGGAATTTTTTATTTTTTTAGACATACCTCCCGGTTTGTTAATGTGTGATCTCCATCTTTTTTGAAAGCCCGGTACACGCCCTTTCCGAAAACAGAGCCGTTAAACCGCATCGTTTTGCCCAATTCCTTGCGCTCCGCTTCGGGTAATTGCATAAATTCCGCGCAGGCTTCGGAGCAGCAGCCGTTGTATTGCGCGCGGCAATCGGGGCATTGAATAAACAGGATATGGCAAAAAGAATTTGTGCAATTGGTATGCGTATCGCAGGCGGCGTCGCACTGGTGGCAGTGCGCGATCACGTCCTCGCTGATGCGTTCGCCGAGGCGCTCGTCGAAGACGAAATTTTTTCCGACAAATTTATTTTGCAAGCCCTGGCTTTTCACCTGGCGCGCGTACTCGATAATCCCGCCGTTGAGTTGAAACACCTGCTTGAAACCGCGATACTTGAGGTAGGCGCTCGCCTTTTCGCAGCGGATCCCGCCGGTGCAGTACATCACGATATTTTTGTCGCGGTGCTTCTCCAGGAGTTCGGCCACGTACGGTAATTCCTCCCGGAAGGTGGCGACGGGTGGGATGACGGCGTGTTGGAAATGCCCCACCTCACTTTCATAGTGATTGCGCATATCCACCACGATCGTGTCGGGCTGGTCGGTCAGTGCGTTGAATTCGGCCGCATTGAGGTGCACGCCGTAATTCGAGGGGTCGAAATCGGGGT
>JAUMBL010000036.1:0-2568 GCA_032115775.1 Saprospiraceae bacterium
ACCTTATTTTAATCCTTTCCGGGTTTCGGAAGTGCGAGCGTAAAGCCGTTCGGCGCTTTAATCCGTGAAATTCTTGATCTTGTGATAAATAATTTTCCATTATTTTCATTGCGCCCGCGCAATGTGACATCCGTTGCATTCTGTGCGATGCGGAGGTTTTTTATTGGTTTTGTTCGGCATCACGCTGGGCAAAACCAATTTTATTTTCCCCTGATTGGAAGGTTTCCGGCAGATTGTCCTGTTTCATTCTCCGCGTTCGCCGGAGGGCTGCGTTGGCGCGCGTTGCGCGTGCGCGCCGGATTTTTCCTGTTCGCTGCAGATGGCCGTGGGGTTATCAGGGCAGGTGGCGACCAGCCTGGGCGGCTGGATTGCGGTTATCGGGCGTGGGCTTTGGGAAAATGTTGTAGCGTATTTAAAATTAATTAATCGTAAAAACTTAGCCTGAGACCGAATCGCTGACCTTATTCCAAAATATCTGCTCTGCAAACCCCAAAAAATACGTAACCGGCATAATAATGTCACCCCTTCGGGGTTTTGACGGCAAAACGCCAACCTAGCTAGAATAATGTCACCCCTTCGGGGTTTGGTTAACTGGTTATAAATAATGTACTTATTTAGCCGGATCGCCGTCGGGCAGCAATAGTCCTATTTTTTGATTCAGACGCAACTGGCTAAGTAGTTACAATTAATCTTAAAATGATAAAAAGGCGAATCATGAAAATATGTATTAAACAGATTCAGGCTATCCTCCTGCTTTGCCTGTTCGGCATCCTGCCGGCGCTGCACCTCTGCGCCCAGACCGTCATCGGCGCCCCTGCGCCCGATCCGTCGGCGATGCTGGATGTACAAAGCACGAGCAAGGGCTTTTTGCCGCCGCGCATGACGACTGCCGAGCGCACGGCGATTTCGAATCCGGCTACGGGATTGCTTATATTTAATACGACGCTGAATTGCATCGAGATGAACGTGGGCGGCCCGGCGCAGCCGGCCTGGGCTTGCCTGCGCGTTGCCTGCGCGGCTTCGGTAGCTTCCGCCACCCCCACGCTGGATGTGAATACCGCACTGACGCCGATTACCCACACGACCGCAGGCGCCACGGGCATCGGCACGCCGACGGGGCTTCCGGCCGGCGTGACGGCCGCCTGGACGTCGAATACGATCACGATCAGCGGCACGCCCACGGCGTCGGGTACGTTCAATTACAGCATTCCGCTTGCGGGCGATTGCGGCAACGTGAGCGCCACGGGCACGATCACGGTGAATGCCTCCAACCCCTGCGGCGCTTATGTGGCTACCGGCGTTTGGAAAGCCTTCAAATGCCACAACCTCGGCGCCGACGAGAGCGCCGATCCGTTCACGCCGGACTGGAAACTCAACGGCGCCTATTACCAGTGGGGGCATAGCACCGTGGCCGCCGCCGGCCCGACTGGACCTTCGATCGGGGAGGCGAATGCCGGGGCGATCACCGGCTGGAATACAACGGCCGCATCCAACGGCGCCTGGGCCGATGGCAATAAAACAGCCAACGATCCCTGTCCTGCAGGATTCCGGGTACCCACCAAGGCGCAGTGGGATGCGGTGCTCGACGCCACGCTGAATCCGACGCGCAGTTATCCGGGAACCTGGTCGCCCAGTAGTACCAATTACAGTTCCGGTCTTCGGATAGGTTCCGGCGCCACGGGACTGTTTCTGCCGGCGGCCGGCTACCGGAGCTACAGCGGTGGCACGCTGTTCGGCCGGGGCAACGACGGCTTCTACTGGAGTAGTACGGAGAATGGCAGCAACGCCTGGAACCTGTACTTCAGCAATGGCTTCGCCGACACGCTCAGCAGCTACCGTACCGACGGGATGTCCGTGCGTTGCATCGCAGAATAATCCGGCGATTGGAGTCTTGACTATTTAATTCGTTCAATCAACGGATTGTACATCTTCTGGGAGATCACAGCATAAAATTGTGAAAAACACGGCGCTGCGATTGACCAGGAATCCGGTAAAAACAGGAAGCCCTGAAAGGGCGACCTAAACAGCAGGTGCAAACCCTGTGTGCATTTGTGCCGGTTTCCCGCCGGCTACTAACTATTGAACATTATTAAATCTTTATCATGAAAAACAATAACATAAAACAAGTCGTGTTCGCCCTCGCGCTCCTGGGCAGCACCGCCCTCTCCGCCCAACATATCGTGAGCGGCTGCGAAGCGGTGATCGGCTCGCAAACCTTCTTGGAGCCGGCGTTTGAGGTGACCGCCACCGGGAATTTTATCAATTCCGGTACGGTGCACTTCGCCGGGGTAACCACCCTGACGAACAATGGCGGCATGTCGGAACAGGTGGAAAACGCCTGCACGGCGGACTACCGAAATCCGTGCGATTATATGCCGGGCGCCGGCGGCGCGAACTTCTTCGACAACAGCGTCGGTTCCACGACGATCAGCGGCGTGAATCCGCTCCGGATGTATGCGGCGACGATTGACCGCAATATCCAACTCAACAATGAGTGGCAGATACTGAATGCGTTCACGTTTACAAGCGGCCTGGTGACCACGGATCGATCCGACCCGTCGCATTTCC
>JAUMBL010000037.1:0-11497 GCA_032115775.1 Saprospiraceae bacterium
AACTGGCAGACTTGGTTATCCTGGAAAAAAATCCGCTCGACAATATCCAAAACACCAACTCCGTTAACATGGTCGTGGTCAACGGCCGCCTCTATAACGCGGAAACGCTCGATGAAATCGGCAATTATAACCGCAAACGCAGCAAATTTTGGTTCGAAATGCCCGGCAGCCAAACCAACGGCGGCGCCGGTATGACGCACTCGTGCACCGAAGCAAAATGTGTCTGTGGACATTGAAACCGAAATCCAAACGGAACTACCTAGCCAGTCGCCGGTTCTCTGTTCACCTAACACAACACCTATTAGCATGACGCTCACACGCTTCGTACTCCTCCCGCTACTCTGCTTTGCCGCCTGCCAAAACCGAGCCGAACACCCGCACGCCCTCGCCGCAGCGAATGCCACTACCCCGCCGCCGAACGAAAAATGGCTCGAAACCCGCGAAATCGTCTATCAGTCCGACGACGGCGGAGAAATCTGGCAGGATATCAGTGCAGGCCTCCCCCCGGAACTACTCGTCATGCGCATTTTGCCGGGCAAAGACGGCGAGATTTTTCTCGGCGCGCAAAATGGCGTTTTCCGCTACAACCCGCCGCCCTCCGTGGAAACCTGGAGCAACGAATTTCCGATGTACGACCAGGTAGTCGGCGTATTTTCCGGCCCGAGCGGGATGTATGTCAGCTGGGTAGAAAATGGTTTTTTTAAAAATATTCCAGGTAAAACCGCCTGGATGCCCATGGGCAGTCCCGCGGAAAAACAATACGTCTGGTCGGCCGTCGAAACCCCCGCAGGCGCCGTCGTCGTCTGTAACGAAAGCGGAATCTATAAAACGGCCGACGGCGGCAAAACCTGGAAACCGGTCTTCCAGGAAGTCGCGCCCTCCAACCTGTATATCGAAAACGGGATCCTGTTCGGCGTCTGCTTCGGCGGGATTCTGCGCTCTACGGACGACGGCGAAAACTGGGCGTGGATTCTCCAGGATAAAGGCAGCTATAAATCCCTCCACTTGCTGGACGGCCGGCTCACCGCGCTGATCCGCAAAGCCGATGCCTGCACCCTCACATTCCCCGGCGATCCGAACGCCAAACCCAACTGGCCCGACCTCTCCGCCGGGCTCTCCGCCGGGCTCTCCGGGATCAAACAGATCAACGAACTCCAACAGGCCGGCAATACGCTGTTTTGTAGCCACAGCGGCGGTATCTCCCGCTCGGACAACCGCGGCAAAACCTGGCGCCTGATTCTGCCCGCCCCGGATGAAAATACAGTACTGCGGCTGGCCGTCAGCAAAGGAAAAATATTTGTTGTTAAAGCCACAGGATGTTAGAACAGGCCTGGAGTTTTCGGCCGAAGGAAAAAATAAGATCATTTTTGACCCGGCGAGAAAATTCCAAGCATACTTTAGGTTAACGGTCAAAATTTACCATGAAGATAGATATTCACACGCATCTCCTGCCCGAGCGGCTGCCCAATTTTGCAAAAAAATTCGGGTATGGCGATTTTATTTACTTGGAGCCGGGCGACCGCCCAGGCTACGCGCGCATGATGAAAGGCGATGCGTTTTTCCGGGAAATTGGCGCGAATTGCTGGGATCCGGCCCTGCGAATCCGGGAATATGCGCAATACAACACCCCGGTGCAGGTGGTTTGTACGATCCCGGTGATGTTTTCCTATTGGGCGAAGGGCGCTGATTGCCTGGAACTCTCCCGCTTTCTCAACGACCATCTGGCGGGGGTTGTAGAGGATTATCCGGAGCATTATATTCCGTTGGGAACGATCCCGATGCAGGATACTGATTTGGCGATTCAGGAATTGCAGCGCATCAAGGAACTGGGTTTCCCCGGCGTCCAGATCGGCTCGAATGTAAACCAGTTGAACCTCGGCGAACCGCAGTTCTTTCCCATTTTTCAGGCCTGCGCCGACCTAGACTTGGCGGTGCTGGTGCATCCCTGGGAAATGATGGGCGAAGCGCAAATGCGCAAATACTGGTTGCCCTGGCTCGTGGGCATGCCGGCGGAAACGAGCCGGGCGATTTGCTCGCTGATCTTCGGCGGCGTGCTGGAGCGGTTGCCAAACCTGCGTTTTTGCTTCGCGCATGCCGGCGGCTCCTTTCTGACGACCATAGGCAGGATAGAACACGGATTTAACTGCCGCCCGGATTTGGTCGCGGTGGACAACGAGAAGCCGCCGCGGCACTATCTCGGCAAATTCTGGGTGGACTCCGCGACCCACGATCCGCAACTGTTGCGCTACGTGCTGGACGTCGCCGGCGATGATAAGGTGTGTCTCGGAACTGATTATCCTTTTCCGCTGGGCGATTTGGAAATCGGCAGGTTCATCGAGGAGATGAACCTGCCGGAATCCGTTTTGGAGCGCATTTTTTATAAAAATACGTTGGCGTGGCTGTACGGCTCGGAAAAATAAGGCTACTGGTAACTACTTAGCCGGTCGCGTTTGAGACAAAAAAAGATCCATTTTTTGCCAGACGAAGCGATTTTTTGCAGGCCGTAGCAGCGCTACGGTCAAAAAAAATTGCGAAGTATGGCGGAAAATGAGACTTTTTGAGCCAGACAGCGAGCCGGCTAAGTAGTTACGGCTACTGTTTGACTAATTTCCCCTGGTACACGCCGTTTTTCCCGGTGACCTTTACGAGATACACGCCCGGCGCCATGGAGGCTAAATCAAGCGTCAAAACGGAGGCGGATTGCGTGAACGAGGCTCGCACCGCCCGTCCGGACAGGTCGAAGACCAGCGCTTCCTCCGCCGTTTCCGATTGCGGCAGCGCCACAAACGCCCGGTCGGCCGTCGGATTCGGCCAAATGCGCGCCGCTTGGACGGCCTGCTCCTGTACTGAGGTAAATATCGGGTCGAATTTGGTACCCGTATTGAGCACCTCCCCGGTCGTCATGTTTTTTATAAAAGCCAACACATAAATCTGGTCGGCATTCCAGGCGCTGTTCAGGGTGAAATTGAAATTTGTTTCCGTAAAACTCCCTTGCGACGCGGGATTGAACACGATGCCGTCCATATCCGGAAGCATATCCCGAAACACGTCGTAATGCACCGGCTCGCCGTTAGGCGTCTGCAGGTTGACCTGCTTTTCAACGACGGCTGCAAACAATCGGTAGTTTCCCGCCAGTACAGTACCCACGCTGAGCGTGCGCACCTTTGCCGTCCGGTTGACGCCGCTCCCGCCTTCTTCCACCCGGATATTGAGGCTGCTGGTTTGATTCAGCGCGTTTTGCAGCGTGCTGAGCGGCAACAGCGGGTTGCCCGCGGGGAGCAATGTACCGTTCAGCGCGACCCGGGGCGTGCCGAAAATATTATACCAGCCGGCCCATGCAGCATTTTCCTGCGTATTGCCCTGGTAGAAAACGCAATTGCTGTACGGAACAGGCGGGTGAATCGAAATGTGGCGCACCTGCGTCGGGTAATCATCTATCGTATTGTAAAAACCCGGATTTCGGCTGGCACAAATGCTGCAGCGCGAGTTGGTGAAATGCTCCAAAAAAATGTAACGCGGCGCTTGCGCCTGCGCCTCCAGGCCGAATAAGAGGCCGGCAAAAAAGAGGAGTTGTAAGACTTTTTTCATGGTAGAATATATGTTGTTTTTGTGTAACTACTTAGCCGGTCGCGTCTGAGACAAAAAAGGATCCATTTTTTGCCAGACGAAGCGATTTTTTGCAGGCCGTAGCAGCGCTACGGTCAAAAAAAATTGCGAAGTATGGCGGAAAATGGGACTTTGAGAGCCAGACAGCGAGCCGGCTAAGTAGTTACGTTTTTGTAAATATTCAGTAGGATACGCCTTAAACGCTCTAAAACAATCTCTGTTTAAAAAGGAGCAAGAAATAGTAATCGCCGGTTCAAATTTTGTTACAAAAAAATTTGCGCGTAAGTTTGCGTTTTAAACTTAACTTGCAAGACGCTATGTACCTTTATGCCATGCCAGACTTCAGTTCCGGCGAAGTTTGGGTCAGTTTACTCACGCTCACGTTCCTCGAAATCGTCCTGGGCGTGGATAATATCATTTTTCTCTCGATTATCACGTCTAAACTTCCGGCAGCCCAGCAGCCGAAGGCGCGTAATATTGGACTCATACTGGCTATGGGTCTGCGTATTATCCTGCTTTTCGGGATTACTTGGATTATTGGGATGGATAGCCCGCTGATTCATGTGGATTTGCCGGGTTTGCATGGCCACCTGACCGGTCAGGGGCTTATTTTATTGTTAGGCGGTCTGTTTTTGCTCTACAAGGCGACTTCCGAGATTGACCACAAACTGGAAAGTCCCAAAGCTTCGGACGACCCCTCCGTATCCACGGGGAAAGCGGCGCTTAACCAGGTCATCCTACAGATTACGCTCATCAATCTGGTATTTTCTTTCGATTCGATCCTGACCGCCGTGGGCATCGCTAAAGACCTGCTGGTGATGATTATCGCCGTCATGATCTCCGTACTGATTATTATGTTGTTCTCCGGACGGGTCAGCCGCTTTGTGAACGAACACCCCACGGTGCAGATGCTCGGCCTGGCCTTTCTGCTGCTGATCGGATTTTCCCTGATCGGTGAAGCGGCGCACCTCGGCCACTTTATCGAAGGTTCCATTCCAAAGGGATATCTCTATTTTGCTATTTTCTTCTCCCTGTTTGTTGAGTTTCTTAATATCCGATTCAGGAAAACCCAGGCGCCGGTGCAACTGCACGGCCCCGCGCAAGTCGCGAAGGAACGGGGATTAATGGACGATAACCTGCTGGATAACCAATAACGTATGCCTATACCACTCGACCGCGATCTGGTTTTCCTCGACCTGGAAACCACCGGTCTGAATGTGATCCGAGACCGGATCATCCAAATCGCTATGATCAAACTGCACCGCGACCAACAGCCGCCGGCAGAACTCAACATGCTCATCAACCCGGGCATTCCTATTTCAGCGGAAGCGATGATGATCCATGGAATCACGCCCAAAGATCTGGCCAATAAGCCTACCTTCCAACAAGTCGCCGATAAACTCCTGCAGTTTATCGGCAATGCAGACCTCGCCGGATACAACTCCAACCGCTTCGATGTCCCGATGCTACTGGAGGAATTCGCTCGTGTCGGCATAGATTTAGAAATAGAAAAGCGGCGACTCTTGGACGTGCAACGCATTTTTTATAAAATGGAACCCCGCACGCTCCGCGCCGCCTACCGACTGTACTGCGGAAAAGAACTCGAAGACGCCCACGATGCGCTCGCAGACGTGCGCGCAACGCTGGAAGTTTTCCAAGGTCAACTGAACGCATACGACGGAAAAGACTTGCTCGATGAAACCGGAAATATCATCCCGGCGCCCATAAAAAAAGACGTTCAGGCGTTACACGATTTTACAAACGACCTGAATTTCATAGACGCCACCCAGCGCCTGCGCGTACAACCCGATAAAACCGTCGTGTTTAATTTCGGTAAATACATCAACCAACCCGTCCGGGAAGTACTCGCAAAGGATAAAAACTACTACTTTTGGATTTTGGAAAAAGAATTTTCCACCCAGGTCAAACAGTACGTCCGCCAACTCATGCGCGATATCGAAAAAGGAACCCGATGACGCTCCGCCGCTACTTTTGGCTCGCAAATCTGCTCCTCCTGGTCGGCTGCTACGAACCCCGGGAGGGCTGCCTGGATGTGTCCGCCGTTAACTTTGACGCATCGGCGGATGAAAACTGCTGCTGCGAATACCCGGCGCTGAAAATGTCGGTGCTGCACCGCTTCGACTCGCTGGTGTGGCAACCCGACTCGGTGTATGTAAATAACCTCGGACAACCGTTCCGACTCCGCAGCGTCGCGCTGTACCTCTCCGATTTCAGCCTGGAGCAAAACGGCTCCATCTACCGCGTACAGGATACCATCGCCCTGAAAACCCGGCCGCTTTCCGGCACGGACACCGCGCTGACGACCTTCGTCAACGATTTTCAGTTGCTCCGCCGCACGCCGACGGAATACACGCTCGGCCTTTTCCCTTTTGCAGGCGCGTTCCAAAGCGTCCAGTTTACGATCGGCCTCCCCGATAGCGCGCAGGCAATCCTCCCCGAGCAAACCCCGCAAGGACACCCGCTCCGACTACAACCGGAAGGCCTCTGGTTCGGACAAGACACCGCCTACGCCTTACTTCACCTGGTCGTGCAAAGCGATACCGCCGCCGGCGGGCGCCTGGATACCTTGCGTTTTTTACGACCGGATTTTGGCCCGATTATGATTAAAAATACCCGTAATTTTGTCCGAGAAACCGGTTTTGATTTTAAACTCCGGCTAACCATCAACTATGCGTTGCTGTTTAAAAACCTAAATTGGCAAAATGGCGACATAAGTGCCTGGAAAACGGCAATCGCCGCCAACTTGCCGCAGGCTTTTAGCGTTTCGCAATAGACGGTGATTTGCAACCGACGCCTTGCGCGCCGCGCACCTTCCGACATTATCCTGAATTTTTTTAAAAAAAAATTACGCGCTACCATGATCCGCACCCTCTTCTCGCTCCTCCTCGCCGCCGCACTCCTGCTCAGCGCCTGCGGCGATAACAGTCAGGAAACCCCGCTGGCTGATTATACGCTTACTTTTACCGGTACTTATGACGGCGAACGTCTCGAAAAATACAAAGACTACCCGTACGATGATTACAAGGTAGCGTTCTATCGCTTTAATACCTATCTTTCCAACGTGACGCTGCTCAAAGGAAATGAAGAAATTCGCCTGGCCGATGTAGAATGGGTGGATTTTACCCCGGATATTTCCCCTACGAATACCTCGCTGGACGTGCCGCTCCGGTACAACGTGCCCGAAGGCGATTACACGGGCATCCGAATCGGCTTCGGCGTTCGACCAGATTTGAACGCCAAGCAACCGCGCGACTTCGCGGTAGGCCATCCGCTCGCCCGCGAAATTGAATACTGGCTCGGCTGGCGCAGCTATATTTTTAATAAAATTGAAGGCCAGGGCGACACCGACGGCGACAACCAGCCGGATATTTTCCTCATCTACCACTGCGGTTCGGACGCGGTGTACCGCGAGTTTACCTTCCAACACCCAATCAGGGTGGAAAAAGGCTCCGGCAATACGGTGGAACTGGATCTGAAAAAAATATTCACCCTCAATGGCCAGTGGTTCAACCTGAAAGAACCCTACAACCAGTTCACCTCCAATAATCCAACCGATGTGGTGGTCGCCACCATCCTGATGGATAATTTCGACAAGGGCGTAATTATTAAGTAACCGCTTTAACGTTCGATCTACTATGCGTTTTCCTTCCCTCGGCATCTTATCGGTCTGTACCCTTTTCGCAGCCGTGCTCCTCTTGGAAGCCTGTAACAAAAACAACGGAGGCGGAAGCGATTCCGATTGCGACCTTACCGCGATCCCCTACAATCCGGTCGGCTACACCATCGTCAAACCCGCCCATTTCCCGGAAATCGCCATTCCGGCGGACAACCCCATGACGGTGGACGGGGTGCAACTCGGCCGACGCCTGTTCTATGATCCGATCCTCTCGGGCGACAGCACCCAGTCCTGCTCTTCCTGCCACCTACCAACAGGCAATTTTACCGACAACCAGCGCGTATCGGTCGGCATAGACGGGATCGCCGGCAAACGAAGCGCGATGGCGCTGCTGAATATCGCATACGCCAACAACGGATTGTTTTGGGACGGCCGCTCGCCCTCGCTCGAGGCCCAGGCACTGCTGCCCATCGAAGATCCCATCGAACTGCACACCACCTGGCCGAATGTGATCGCCAAACTCAAACAACATCCGGAGTATCCCGGACTGTTCCGCAAGGCTTTCGGCATCGCAGGCTGCGAGCAAATAACCAAGGAACTCGCTGCCAAGGCCATCGCACAGTTCGAACGGATCCTGATCAGCAGCGGCGAATCCAAATTCGATCGCTATCTCCAAGGCGATCAGTTCGCGCTGGACGACGAAGAACTGGACGGCAAACTGATGTTTTTCGACGAAGGCCTCAACAATGGCCTGCAACTACCCGATGCCGAGTGCTTCCACTGCCACGGCGGCCTGACGCTCACAGGCAATCAGTATTTTAACAACGGGATAGACTCCATCGGCTCGCTGAACGATTTTGAAGACAAAGGCCGCGGCGGTGTTACCGGAAATCCCTGGGACAACGGCAAGTTCCGCGCAGTCACACTCCGAAATATTGCCTTCAGCGCCCCCTACATGCACGACGGCCGCTTCCAAACGCTCGGAGAGGCGCTCGACCACTACATCGCCGGCGGGCATAACGGGATCAACGAAGACCCGTTCGTCCATCCGCTCGGATTCCCGCAGCAAAGCGGTACGACGGTCATCTACACCGGTTTTACACCGTACCACAAACAAGCGCTCCTGAAGTTCCTGCACGCGCTGACCGATACGACGTTTATCAATAATCCGGATATTCAAAATCCGTTTCAATAACCGGCATACATGCCGCGGCGATTTATTGCTACAAGCAAAAACAGGCATATTTTTTGCCGTGTTTTGCTTGTAGCGAAAAATCCCGGATATACGCCGTATGCCCTTCGCGCACTCTTCGTCACTAATCCGCTGTCTACCCATCCCGAGCGTTATGAATAAATACCGGTTCTTTTTTTTTCTGGCCCTCCTTGCCGCGCGCCAGGTTTCTGCCCAAATCAGCGCAGGCGGAACGCCCAGCGCGCTGCAAACCGAGTTTCGCGCACTTTTTTCCAAAACTCCCCTGGAAACGGTGCAACTCCCGGCGCTCGATCTTGTTCAAGCACGTCGCGAAGATGAAAAAAATCCGCTCTATCCGCGCTTCGCAGCGCCGGTACCTGCGGATATCTCCATACTAAATGCCGGCGCTTGGACAACGCTCCCCGGGGGCGAACAGGTCTGGCGCTGCGCCCTCCAGTCGCAGGGCGCGCTGGCGCTTATCCTGTTGTTCGATACCTTTAACCTGCCGGAAGGCAGCGCGCTGTACGCCTACACGCCGGACGGCGCGCAAGTAAAGGGCGCTTATACCCGACAAAGCTGTATCCCCGCCGGAGAATTTACAATCGGCCCGCTGCGCGGCGATATCGCCGTGCTCGAGTACCGAATCCCCGCCGGCGCCGACCGAACCGACAGCCCCTTCCACCTCAATCGAGTGGATTATGCCTACAACCGGGATCAGTTAGACGACCCGGAGGACTTCGGGAATGGCCTGGCCTGCCACATCAACGTGAATTGTCCGCTCGGCGCCAACTGGCAAACGGAAAAAAAAGGTATCGGCCGTATTCTGATGGTCTTCTCCAACGGCGCCGGCTGGTGCTCCGGCTCGCTGATCGCCAATACCGCCCAATCCGGCACGCCGTACTTCTTGTCGGCCGACCACTGTCAACTGATCGGCAATTCGCCGAACTTCAATCAGTGGGTCTTTGACTTCGATTACGAAGCCACCGGCTGTACCAATCCGGCTGCAGAGCCGACCGCCAAATCGGTGCTCGGCTGTGAACGCATCGCCTTCCGCACGGAAACCGATGTCTTGCTGCTCAAACTGAATCCGATCCCGGCCAATTACGGACTCTACTTCAACGGCTGGAACCGCGCAAATAATGCTACCGTGTCGCGCTCCACGTTCGTCCACCACCCCAGAGGCGATATCAAAAAAATCAGCACGGATACGGTCGCAGCGATTGTTTTTGCCCAAACGCTCGACTGGGGCGGGGTGTTCGGCGTAAGCCCGCCGAATACACACTGGCGCATTCGCCCTCAACTCGGCACCTTCGAACCCGGCTCTTCCGGCTCTCCGATGTTTGACCAAAACAAGCGCATCGTCGGTCAACTCCACGGCGGCTCCTGGAATGCGAGCAATCAGTGCATCGCCACCGCCGTCTATTTCGGGATGTTTAACCTGTCCTGGGATCAGGGCGCAACACCCCAAAGCCGCCTGCGCGAGTGGCTGGACCCGGGCAATACCGGCGTCTTGACGCAAAACGGCTACCCACAACCCGCCCCAACCGGCATTTCGATCGGCGGCAATGTAAAAAGCCACTGGGGCGTGAATATGGCCGATGTGCAGGTCATTTTATCCGGCGGCGCTTCGGATACCGTCCTCACCGACGCTTCCGGAAATTACCTGTTCGAAAATCTGCCTGTCGGACAAAATTACACCGTTACCCCGGTGTTAGACCTGAACGACCTCAACGGCGTCACAACCTTCGACCTTGTGCTGATCTCCAAACACTTGCTCGGGCAGGAGCCGCTGAATTCCCCTTGGAAAATTATCGCCGGAGACGTTAATAAAAGCAATTCTCTGACGACTTTTGATATCGTGGAAATTCGCAAGGTGATTCTTGGGATAAATCCTACTTTCCCAGCCGTAAACTCCTGGCGATTTTTCCCGGCCAATGCGGTATTCACGGACCCGACCAATCCGTTTGCCGGCGTCTTCCCCGCAGAGTCGGTCGGGCTGGCAAATGTACAGTCAAACGCAACCGGCCTTAATTTCTTCGGCGTAAAAGTGGGCGATACGAACAATACCGCCGCGCCCTGACCGATTCATTTGTCCAACAACCACGCGGCAGTCCGAAAAACGGTTGCCCTGATTATTTTACCCAGCCATAATTTATGATGCAATTTAAACACACCGTAAAAGAACGCTTCCTGCGCTACGTCACCGTGGACACGCAAAGCGACCCCAACAGCCCCAGCCAGCCCAGCACCGAGAAACAGAAAGACCTCAGCCGGATCCTGGTGGAGGAATTAAAGGCCATGGGCATAGAAGACGCCGAACTGGATCCGCACGGCTATGTATATGCAACCATCCCGGCTACATCGGAAAAACAAACGCCGGTCATCTGTTTCTGTTCACACGTGGATACCGCCCCCGATTGCTCGGGCGCAGGCGTGAAACCGATCGTGCACAGCAATTACCAAGGCCAGGATATCGTCCTGCCGGATGATCCCGGCGTGGTGATCCGCATGTCGGAACATGAAGACCTCGCCGCGCAAATCGGCAATGAGATCGTCACCGCCAGCGGAACCACCCTCTTGGGCGCCGACAATAAGGCCGGCGTCGCCGCCATCATGGGCGCTGCGGATATCCTGATGCGCCATCCCGAAATAAAACACGGCAAAATCCGGATTCTTTTTACCCCGGACGAGGAAATCGGCCGCGGCGTCGATAAAGTCAATCTCAAAAAACTCGGCGCCAAATACGGCTACACCATAGACGGCGAAACGGCCGGCAGCATCGAAGACGAAACCTTCAGTGCCGACGCAGCCGTCGTGACCATCTACGGCGTCGCGTCCCACCCGGGCTTCGCTAAAGGCAAAATGGAAAACGCGCAGAAAATCGCCGCAAAAATCGTCGCAAAATTACCGGAAAAACTCAGCCCGGAACACACCGAAGGTAAAGCGGGTTTCCTTCATCCCACCAGCCTGGAAGGCAACTTGGAAAAAGCGGTGATCAAATTGATTATCCGGGATTTTACGGACGGCGGCCTCAAGCGCCACGCCCGCACGCTCCAAAAAAT
>JAUMBL010000038.1:0-68767 GCA_032115775.1 Saprospiraceae bacterium
GTGGCGGCTACTACGGCCGCGGGGAGTACGTTGACATAGCGGCGGTCGTTGCGTGCGCGCGTGAAACTGACGACCCCGTCAATTGCAGCGTGCAGCGTATGGTCGCGCCCCATGTAAACGTTTTCGCCGGGATGATATTCCGTACCGCGTTGGCGGACGAGGATAAAGCCGGCTTTGGCCGCTTGGCCGCCGAAGAGTTTGACGCCGAGACGTTTACTTTTACTGTCGCGGCCGTTATCGGTACTACCGACGCCTTTTTTATGTGCCATGGCTCAAA
This sequence comes from Saprospiraceae bacterium, assembly GCA_032115775.1. GTDB lineage: Bacteria > Bacteroidota > Bacteroidia > Chitinophagales > Saprospiraceae > M3007. The sequence continues at coordinate 278 of JAUMBL010000038.1, forward strand.
AAGATGTGTTTTTTTAGAATTGCGCGGCGGGCGCGCCGTTCAATGTGGTGTGAATGATGGAATTAACCGGCGATTGACTCAATTTTGATCTTGGTGAATTGCTGGCGGTGACCGTTTTTCTTGCGATAGCCTTTGCGGCGTTTCTTTTTGAAAACGATTACTTTGTCACCTTTGATGTGCGAAAGCACGCTGGCTTTGACGCTGGCGCCCGCGACGTTTGGCGTGCCGATCCGAACCTGCCCATCGTGTTCGAGCAGGTGAACGACATCAAACGTAACTGCGTCGCCTTCATTGGCTGCCAGCCGGTGGACGAAGATCTGTTGACCTTCCTCAACTTTGAATTGTTGACCGGCGATGGAAACGATAGCGAACATGTACTGTTGAATTTTTTATGAAAAAATATTTGTCCCTAAAAAGGGCGCGCAAAGGTACGCGTTTTTAGGAAAAAACAACAAATTTTACCAGATTTTTTAGCAAAAGTTCGCAATAGCGGTTTGTACTTCCCGGTCGTCTGCGAGGCTGGGCGCCCAGTTAAAGATGACCTGATGGAATCCAAAATTTTCCCGGAGTGCGCGGTGAAAAACCGGCCAGGCTTCTGCTCGGCGCGCCAGCAGGAACAGGCAGGCGGCGCGGCAGTACGCTATTTCGAAAGAATCGGTGAAGACCTCGGCTTCCTCGAGGAGTTGCAGCGCCAGTTCGGGCCGGCCGGCGACCAAGTGCGCGACGGCGGCGCCGGTCCAATTGGCCGGCTCGTCGGGTGCGAGTTCGGCCGCGCGCAGGAAATGCGTCCGCGCATCGTCCGGTTTGTCTTGCTGGAAGTACAGTTCCGCCAGGGCGCGGTGCAGATCTTCCCGGCTGTCGTCGAGGCGGACCGATTCCCGGAACCAGCGCAGGGCGCTCCGGGGGTTATCGGCGGCAGCGGCGCTTTTGCCGAGCCAGAAGCAGGCATCTGCACAAAACGGATTGAGGCGCAGCGCCTGTTGCGCATACCGGCTGGCCTTTTGCAGATCGCCGGCATGCAGCGCGCACTCGCTGAGGCGCACCAGCACCGCTTCTTCAGGGGACAGGTGGCGTTGCATTTCTTCCAGGCACTGCAGCGCGCGGCGCGCCTGCCCGTCCTGTAACGCGAATTCTGCAAATGCATAGTAGGCCGCCTCCAGGCTGGTATCACAAATAAACGCGTACTCCAGCGCATCCAGCGCTTCGTCTATGCAGTCGCTCTGCCGATAAGCAATACCTAGGTTGTACCAGGCAAGCGCCGCGTACGGCCGGGCGTCCAATATTTCGCGGTAAAGCGCAATGTGCGCCCGATAATTCCGGTGCAATTCCATGCTAATCAGCAGTTGCTGGAATAAGGCGCCGTTTTCGGCTTCTAATAAAGCCCGCGCGCGCAAGCGCTCAAATTGTGTAATATAATTGTCCATAAACAGGCGGGATTAACGCGCGCGCCGCGCCCTCCTCGCTCCCGAAAAAACGGTTTCATTTCGCGAAAAAGATTTGACACGCTCAAAATGCGGCGAAAGTTACAATCTTATGTTTTTAAAAAACGCCGAGAAATCATCTTTTAACGGTATGTTTTTGCATATAACAAAAGAATAAAATGTGTATTTTTACCGTTAAATAAGCGTTCGCACCGCATTTACCCGGGATTGAGCCAAAGCCTTGTAATTCGTATTCTGTATTGCAAATGAACCTTTAATGCGGAATTTTTCCGTACTTTGCAGCGTATTACTTAATTGCCCGGATTTCCGGCTTATATTAAAAAATTTTCATTTGGACTTTTCTGAATTTGACCTCCACGACGATCTGCTAAACGGGATCGCCGCCATGAATTTCAAAAAACCGACGCCTATCCAGGAACAGGCGATCCCGATTATTCTTTCCGGCCGGGATTTGATCGGCGTAGCCCAAACGGGCACTGGAAAAACTGCCGCGTTTACTTTACCCGTACTGGATCTGATTATGGATCACCCGCACGCGGGCTTCAATCAGGCGCTGATTCTAGTGCCCACGCGCGAATTGGCGATCCAGATTGATCAGGCCGTGGAGGCCTACGCTTATTTTACCGGAACTTCTTCCGTAGCGATCTATGGAGGCGGCGACGGGAAAGAATTTAATCGCGAAAAAAACGCGCTTACGCAGGGCGCGGATATTGTCATCGCGACACCGGGCCGGCTAATTTCTCACATGAACATGGGGTATGTGGATTTTTCCAAACTGCGCTTCCTGATTCTTGATGAAGCAGACCGGATGCTGGATATGGGCTTTATGCCGGATCTGATGAAAATTATGCGCACGGTGAATCCCAAACGGCAGACGCTGCTTTTCTCCGCCACCATGCCGGGTTCAGTGAAAAAATTTGCCCATGAACTGACCAACAACCCCGAACTCATCACCATCGCGCTGTCGAAACCCGCTGAAGGCGTATCGCAGGGCGTGTTCGTCATCCAGGAGGAACAAAAAATACCGCTCTTGTTGCGCGTATTGGAAGATAAAAAGGGGCTGATGACGCTTATTTTTTGCTCGACCAAGCAGAGTGTATCCAAACTTTACCAAAAACTGCGCGCCAAAAACTTCAATGTGGCGCAAATTAGCAGTGACCTGGAGCAAAAAGACCGCGAGGAGGTGATGAAATCGTTCCGGAACCGGCAGGTGGATATGCTGGTGGCCACGGACGTGCTGAGCCGCGGGATTGATATTGACGGGATCGAACTGGTGATTAATTTCGACGTCCCCCAGGATGCGGAGGATTACGTGCACCGCATCGGCCGCACCGCCCGCGCGCAGCGCACCGGCGAAGCCATCACCTTGGTGTCGGGCAAGGAAATGTTTAAATACAAACGGATTGAAGCGCTGATCGGCCGGGAAATCCCCCGCCTGCCGATGCCGGCAGGCTTGGCTTCGGGCGCGCCTGCTTCGGGCGGCGGGGATCGCCGGGGCAAATCCAGCCGGCCGGAAAAAACCGCAGAAGGCACAAAATCGCCCGACGGAAAGGATCGGAACCGCCGCAACAATCGCAGGAGACCTAAAAGCGGCAATAAACCCGGTGGTGGCGCCGCGCCGCCGCGCACAGACGGCTGAATCTGCTAAAAATATTGTAACCGGCCCACCAAAAGGTTGGCGCAATACCCTTAAACCCCCGAAAGGGGTAACATTAGGTTGGCGTTCTGCCCTTAAAACCCCGAAGGGGTGACATGATTCTAGCTCGGTGGGCGTTTTGTCGTTAGAACCCCGAAGGGATGACATGATTCTAGCCCGGTGGGCGTTTTGTGGTTAAAACCCCGAAGGGGTGACATGATTCTAACTCGGTGGGTGTTTTGTCGTTAGAACCCCGAAGGGGTGACATGATTATTGCACCACCCACAGGTGTAACTATACCGCCAAAATAGCCGGCGCCCAGTTGGCCGCCGCCGCAATCTGGCACAAATCTGCCGTCTCCCGGATCGTCCCCTCTAAAGGCCGATATTGAAACCCGCCGACGCCCAGCGCTTTTTCGCCGCCGTACGTATATTGCTGCAAACTGGCGCGGGCGCTCTCCCGAGTGACCGTCGGCGTAGTGCGCAGCAAGGCGGACTTGAGCCACTCTACCCGCCAGGCAACTGCGGCCAGCAGGGGTGTCACGGGGATGAACGGGGCTTTTTTGTGCAGATTTGCAGCGATTTGATCGAATAAATCGCCCATCGGTATGTTTTGCGTGTTCAAAATATAGCGCTCGCCCGCAATATCCCGCTCCAGCAGCAGTTGGATGAACAGGGCGACGTCCCGAACGTCCACAAAACCGGAGCGCCCCAGCGGGCGGAAAGGCAAGCCTTCATATACCTGCCGGAAAAACTTCGCGCCGCCCTCTTCCCAAAATCCACCGCCCAAAATGATCGCGGGATTCACCACCGCGACCCGAAGTCCCTCCGCCGCACCGCGCCACACTTCCTGCTCGCCGAGGTATTTGCTGATGGCGTAGCGGGAATTGTCCGGGCTGTTCACCCAACTCGAGCGCTCGTCTATATGCGGCCGTTCCGGCGTGCGCCCCAACGCGGCAATGCTGCTGATATGCACAAACTGCCGAACGCCGAAGGCGAGCGCGAAATTGACCATATTCGCCGTGCCCGCCACATTGACCTGCGTCATCCGGCGCTCGTCGCGGCGCAAAAAGGAGGTAATGCCGGCACAGTGGCATACATGGGTGACGCCCTCGAACGCATCCTCCAGCGACAGGATGTCGAGCACGTCCGCCTCTACCCATTCCACCTGGTCGGCAATATCGGATACTAAATCCAGGCGACTGCCCGGGCGGCGCATAGCACGCACGCGATAACCTTTCTGTACGAGTAGGTGCAGCAGGCAGGCGCCGACAAAACCGGTGGCGCCGCTCAGCAGTACCAACTTGGATGGGTGAGACATATTTTAAAGATACGTTTAGCGCTACTTTTTTTTCAATTGCAGCGTATAGCGCGCGACCGATTCGATTTCCTGCGGGCTTAGTATCTCGCCGTAGGGCGTCATCATATTTTTTCCGTTTGTGACGATGGCGATTCGGCCGTCCAGATCGAGTTGCGATTCGGTGAGGTTTTTCGCGCCGTTCAGCCCGAGTTTGCCGTCGGCGCCGTGACAGGTCACGCAATATTGTTTAAAAATCGCCTTGCCGTTCGGCGGCGCCGATACATCGGCTTGCGCGGCCCGGGTTTCACTGCTGCCGCAGGCAAGCAGCGCCAGGAGCGAGAGCCCGGCAAACAGTTTGAAATAGACTGATATAGCGCGCATAGTACCGGGAAAGGGTAAAATTTGTTTTGTTATCAAATTATTAACCAAAAAATACGCCATGCGGTGAAATTAAAACACTTTGGCATACGTTTTGGAGTAGTATTGTAGCTTCATACAATAGAAACGGTTTAGTGAAGGCCCGCGGCGAATGCGCCGCGGGCTATTTTTTTGTACCGCTATTTTTTGTACATTTCCAGTTTAACCAAGCCCAGTCGCTGGAAAAAATGACCCAACGACACCCGGAGCACCCCGAGTCCGTACTGCATACTCCGTCGGAAGTTGATACTCGACGCTTCCTCGAAGTATTTGGTGGGGCAGGTGACCTCTCCGATATCAAAGCCGGCGTAAATAATTTGGGAGAGCATCTCATTGTCAAAGACAAAATCGTCCGAATTGGCGTTGAAATTGATTCCCTCGAGCACCTGCCGACTAAAGGCGCGGTATCCCGTATGGTATTCGGATAATTTGTAACGCACCAGCAGATTCTGGGTTAAGGTCAGGAAGCGGTTGGCGACATATTTATATGAAGGCATACCGCCGCGCAGAGCGCCCATACCGAGGATGCGCGAGCCCAGCACCACCGGGTACAGATCCTCCCCGATGATATTGACCATTGAGGGGATTAGTTTGGGCGTGTACTGGTAATCGGGATGCAGCATGATCACGATATCCGCGCCGATTTCAAGGGACTTATTGTACAGCGTTTTTTGATTGCCGCCGTAGCCCTTGTTTTTTTCATGCACCAGCACGTGGCGTATGCCGAGCGAACGAGCCAGTTCGGCGGTATGATCGCGGCTGTGGTCGTCGCAAAGAATGACCTCGTCCACCAGATCGAACGGGATTTCGCGGTAGGTTTGTTCCAGCGTTTTGGCGGCGTTATACGCCGGCAGCACGACGACGACCTTTTTATTTTTGTACATGGACTATTCCTCGGTTTTATCTGCCGGCGCGGCGCTTGTTTCCGTTTCGGCAGCTGCAGTTTCGGATTTCACCTCGTCAAAGATGCCTTTTTCGAGCATGAACCGAAACCATTTCACGCATTTTTTAATATCGTTGATGTGGACGCGGTAGGGATCGTGTTCCGGCAGAAGCGCGGTAAAATAATCGCGCAGTTCGGTGCTGTTGGCGTCCGTCTTGGGCACGGGTGCGGTATCCTGCGTTTCCAGCATTTTTTGAAACACGGTGGACAGGGCGATGGTGCCCTCCTCGGTGTCCACATAGATGCCGATGGTGGCCAGCGGGGTGATTTGATTTTGGCGGACGGCGACGAAGCGGGTGCGGCCCTCCTGGCGGTCCTCTATGACCAAGCCGTTGCCGCGGGTGGACACTAATTTGTGCACGCCCGGCACGCCGGAGATAACCAGGTATTTTTCCAGGTTCATAGTAAAATTTAAAACGGTTTGAAACCGCGGTGAAGAATGCGCTGTGATTACACAGTGAGAATTTCCTTTTCTTTTTGCCCAAGGATTTCGTCCACTTTCGCGACGAATGCGTTGACCATTTCCTGAAGTTCCGTTTCCTTGCGTTTACCCAAGTCTTCCGGGATGCCTTCTTTCACGGCTTTTTTGAGGGAGTCGAGTCCTTTGTGGCGCGCGTTGCGGACGCCCACTTTGCTATCTTCGCCGGCCTGTTTGGCTTTTTTAACCAACTCCTTGCGGCGTTCTTCGGTGAGCGCGGGTACCATGAGGCGGATCACTTCGCCGTCGTTGGAGGGCGTCATGCCGAGGTTGGCGTTGATCAGCGCGCGCTCGATGGGGCCTACCAGCGTGCGTTCCCAGGGTTGCACGAGCAAGGTGCGGGCGTCCGTCACATTGACGTTGGCCACTTGCGACAGGGGCGTGGGGTGGCCGTAGTATTCCACGACGATATCCTCGAGCATCGCAGTGGAGGCTTTGCCGGTGCGCAGCTTCGCCAGTTCGTGGTGCAAGTGCTCGATGGCTTTCTCCATCGAAGCCTTCGCGTCAGCCATGATTCTGTTTAAATCTTCCATAACGAATAATTGTGGTAATGATCAGGTGGATTGGGGCGCAAATTTCACAAGATTTATCCGTACCATGAAAAAGACAGCCTAAAATGTGGAATTTTTATAGTAACTAAACGCTACGAACAGAAAAAATTGCGCGGTATGGCGGAAAATGGGGCTTTTTAGGCCAGATGACGACCCGGCTAAGTAGTTACTTTTTTGCGAGAACGCGCATTGAATTAGGAATTGTGCGTACCTTTTCGCGACAAATCAAACATGCCGGAACTGACGGACATAAAACGCAAGATGTCGCGCATTGAAAAACTGGAACGCGAGGTCAATCTCAAGCAGCTGCAGATCAACAGCCTGCTGGCTATCACGCAGGCGATCAACGAGAACGTGTCATCCGAAGGCCTCTTCAGTATGTACAACTCGTTTTTGCGCTGGGAAATCGGCATTCAAAAAATGGCGCTGTACTTCAAAGAGTCGGGCCACTGGGAGTGCAAAACCGCGCTCGGGATTGACGATGCGCTCCTGACGCAGGACGTCAGCGCAGAATTCACCCGCTATCGCTCTAAGCAGGGCGTACAAAACTCAACACACCCGCTCATCCGCGAGTTCGACCTAGTCGTGCCCGTGTTGCACAAGGATAACGCGATTGCTTATGCTTTTATTGGCGGATTTCAGGACGAAGACGACGTGTACAACAAGGTGCAGTTCGTCACCACCATCACCAACGTGATCGCCGTGGCGATTGAAAATAAGCGCCTGTTCAAGCAGCAGCTCCGCCAGGAGGTGTTGAACCGCGAGGTGGAACTGGCGGCGGAAATCCAACGCACGCTGGTGCCCGCGCATCTGCCCTCCGGAAAAAACTACGCGCTGTCCAGTATTTACCAACCGCACTTTGCCGTCGGAGGCGATTACTTCGACGTGGTGGAGTTTTCCGACGGCAGTATTGTATTTTGTATTGCGGACATTACCGGCAAAGGGGTGGCCGCCGCTTTGCTGATGGCCAATTTTCAGGCTATCCTGCACACGCTCGTGATGCGCTGCCAAACACTGGAGGAAATGGTGCAGGAAATGAACGCCTCCGTGTTTAAAATTACGCAGGGCGACCGCTTTATTACCCTGTTTTTGGCAAAATACGATCCCCAAACCCGCACGCTGAATTATATCAACGCCGGCCACTCGCCCCCGGTGCTCGTCATGGGCGACGAGGTGAGCCGACTGAAAAACGGCTGCACGGTGCTCGGCTGGCTCCCGGAATTGCCGTTTCTGGAAACAGGCGGTATTTGTCTGCGCGACGAGGCGCTGGTTTTTTCGTTTACAGACGGCCTTACGGACGTGCAAAATATCAGCGGCGAACCTTTCGGGGAAGATAATCTGGTGCGCTTTATGCAGGCAAACGCCGGCCTGGGCGCTGAAGACCTCAACAAACAACTACTCCGCCATATTGAGATTTATCGGGAAAACGAACCTTTCCCGGATGACATTACGGTGCTGACCTGCAAATTTTTCTGATCCGTTTTCTGATGACAAATGACCCTTTTCTCCTCGTCGTCAATGAGGAACACGAGTTTAACATCCCACCGGAGGCTGCGAAGTCGCTGGATATGATCCCCGACGGCCCAGGCCGGTATCACCTGTTGCACGAAGGGCAGGCGTACACGATTGAGGTATTGGAGGCGGATTTCGAGCGCAGTACTTACACCTTGCTCGTGAACGGCCGCAAGCAGGTGGTACGGGTGGCGGATTTTTACGATCGGCTGGTGCAGGCACTGGGCTTTCAGGCCGGCGGCAGCCAAAAAATCAACTCGGTGAAGGCGCCGATGCCCGGTTTGGTGCTGGAAGTAAGCGTGGCGCCGGGGCAGTCTGTCCAAAAAGGCGATACTTTGCTTATTCTCGAGGCGATGAAAATGGAAAACGTCATCAAGGCGGCCGGCGAAGGGGTGATCAAGGCGATTCCGGCGACCAAGGGACTGGCCGTGGACAAGAGCCAGGTGCTGATTGAGTTTGAGTAGTTCGATTAGCCCGGATTTTCCAGTAGCCGGATGCGCAGGGCGTACTGGTGTTGCGCCATTTTGCCGTACAGTTGGCGGTAGCCTTCCAGCGCGTGTAGGCGGTGCTGTTCGGCCTGTTCGGGCTCGGACATTTGCCAGAGTTCGAACTGCACCGACGCTTCTTCGCGCGGACTGCGGGCCATAGCCAGCATTTGGGCGAGGTGTCGGCGGGCTTCCGTCCGGTTTCCCTCGGCAAAAATTACCTGTGCACGGAGGATATTGGCAGTGAAGGTCAGGTCGGCGTTGCCGAGCGCCAGGGCGATATCCCTTCCTTCTTCCAGCAGGAGTCGGGCTGTCGGCGCGTCCTGATCTTGGAGGTGTACGGCGCCTTTTTCGAGGAGGGAATGGCCAAGCACCAGTTTGTTGCCCATTTCCCGGGCGTACTCAATCGCTTCGTTGTAATAGTTGATCGAGCGTTTTAGATCGCCGAGGTAGTACCAGTTGTCGCCCAGCGTATTGAGGGCTTTGGCGATGCCTTTTTTGTAGTTGAGCGAGCGGGAGAGCGCCAAATTTTCTTCCTGGAACGCATTGGAGCGTTCGAATTCCCCGGTAATGGACAGCAAGTCGCCGATCAGGCCGCAGGCGATCGCCGTTCCCTGTTTGTCGCCGAGTTGCTTGCAAAGTTCGAGATCGCGTTCAAAATTTTGCATAGCCCGGGCGTAGTCGCCTTTTTTCTCCCATACCGAGCCGATGCTGCCGATGCAGATGGTGGTGAACAATTTATTCCCGAGTTCTTCTGCGAGCGCGAGGCCCTTTTCGAGGCAGAGCAGGGCGCTGTCGAGGCTTCCTTTCTCCAGGTAAATAATGCCGAGGTTGGTGTATAAAATCGTGAGGCCCTGTTTGTCTTCCGCGTGTTCTGAAATGGCCAACTGCTCTTCCAGCCAGCGCACGCCCTCGTCGTAGTGGCCTTGATTCATGAAAATCAGGCCCAAATTGGCGACAATGGCGGCATTTTCCGCATCGCGGTGGATCGAGCGGTTAATTTCGATGGCTTTGGCGAACCAGGATTTTGCATCGTCGTAACCGCCCTGCCGGAAATAGAAATTACCCAGGTTGCCGTAAGTTTTAGCGATCCCGACCTGATCGTGGGCCAGTTCAAAGCATGTAACAGCCACGTCGAGATGTTTTTTTGCATCCGGGTAGTTGCCGCGCAGCATCAGCAGTTGGCCCAGGCGGCGGTTTCCGCGGCCGATCAGGTACCAGTCGTTCATATTTTTAGCGCGGGAAAGCGCTGCTTGATATTCCTGTTCGCTCTCCTCCCATTGTCCGACGAGTTCGTGGATCGCCCCCTTGCGGAGTTGGAATTTGACAATTTTTTTATTTTTTTTATCCTGTTCGATCAGGTTGTGGATGAGTTTTTGATAAAACTGCAAGGCCTGTCGGTTCTGAAAATTGCGCTGCGCGAAGCGTGCCGCTTTTTCCAGGTACTTATTCGTGCTTTTGATATTTTCGGCCTCTTCGAAGTGGAAAGCGAGGTCCACGTAGCGTTCCTCAGAATTGGGGTATAATTTTTCTATGGCCTCCGCGATTTGCTGGTGAAGTTCCCGAAGACGGGCGCGGAGTTGCATATCATACGCGGCTTCCCGGAGCAGCGAGTGCCGGAAGATATACCGGAGTTCGTTCATCGCATTCCAGATTTGCCAGCGTTCGGCGGTCTGAATCTGTTCTTTGAGCACGAGATCAAGGTTGCCGTTTTTGCGCATAAACTCCTCCTGTTTAGCCATGACGGCGGACAGCACGGGCAGTTCGAATTCGCGGCCGATGACAGCGGCGGCTTTCACCGTTTCTTTTACGAGTCCGCTGAGCCGGTCAATACGCGCCATCATGATCTGCTTGACCGAATCGGAGATTTGGATATCCTCGTTTTTGAGTTTCAGCAGGCCGTTTTTATTTTCCAAGAGGTTCATTTCCTGAAAATATTCGATCATTTGTTCGGCGTAGAATGGATTCCCCTGCGTCATTCGGAGCAGCAGATCAAACAGATCCGCCTGCACGGGGCCGCCCAGGCGCGCTTCTGCAAAGGCCTTGAGATCTTCGCTATGTAGGTAATTCAGGTCAATTTCCACGATGGGCGCCTGGATTTCGCGGGTTATTTGCTCCCGAAACAGCCAATTTTGGCTGCCGTCATCCTCGTACCGGCTGGAGACGAGGAAGAGGAGCGGATAGGCAGGCGCGCGGCGGATGAACTGGTTGAGAAATTCGCGCGACATATCGTCGTACCAATGCGCGTCTTCCAGTTCGATGACGGCCGGTTGGAGGATGGCTTCGGCGACGAACAGGTTGGCCATGGCCGAGAGCGCATTTTGGTAGCGGCCGCGGGCGTCCAGTTGATCCCAGAGCGTGCCGGGATAGCTGATGCCGACCATAGCGGCCAGGACGCTTTGCGTGCGGATGATTTCCCGGCGGATGGCGTCGGCTTCGGGGTGCGGGGAATTGGCGAGGTCGTGGCTGAGTTCGATTAGGTTGGATTCGAACAGTTCGCGGTTGCGATCCCGGGAATTATCGGGGCTTTGATCGAAGTAATTTTTTAAAAAATAGATGAACGGATTGAAGGGTTTTCGGAGGATTTGATCGCTTTGGCAGGTGAGCCAACTCACCATCATGCTATCGCGCAGCGAGCGACGGAACTCGTAGCTGATCCGGCTTTTTCCGATGCCGGCCTCTCCGAAGACGTAGGCGACGCCGGCGAACTGCCCGTTTCGGAGCGGTTCGGCGGCGGACAAGAGGCGGCGGAGTTCTGCTTGCCGGCCGATGTATTCGCCGTTGTAGCTGGTGCGGCCGCTCAGGTTGCGGCCGGTGAGCAGGTAGGTTGGGATGGCTTTCCCAAAGCCCTTATATTGGCCTTCGCCCCGTTGGAGGAATTTAAAATTCCGGTTTTTTTGCACATTTTCATCTACTATGACCTCCGTCCAATCCGCTTGCGCCATCAGGCGGGCGGCGAGGTTCACGCGGGCGCCGACCGCGGCATATTGGCAACGTTCGGGGCTTCCGATGACGCCGGCGAACGCGATGCCGGCGGTGATGCCGCAGCGGTAGCGTGCACCGGTGAGCGAGGTCAGGTTGTGCAAATCGTCCTGTACGGCGGCAATAAATTCCAGGGCGCGTTCGATATTATTTTCGAAAGCCACGGGCGCGCCAAAGAGGCAAAATAGCACACCGCCCTTGTCGCCGAAGTCAATTTCTTTGAAATAAGCGCCAAAATTCAGCGTCTGCTCCAATACGGCGGTGGCAAAATGATTCAGCGCATCGTGGGTTTCCACGCCGGAAAAAGAAATAAATACGCTGACCACACTGCGAAATTCACCCACGGAGCCGCTTGCCAGCACCTCCAAGGGGAGAAAATCTGCCAGGATTTCTTTGTCGGGTTTCGGAAGTTTGCGCATCGCGGCGTTTCCGGTTTTTGCCGGGAGTTTGACCGAAAGCAGGTCGAGCCGGTAAAATCCCTGCGAAAGTGGGTTGGCGGGCAGTTTTTCCTGGGCTGCAAAGCGCAAAAAAGCCTCGTCGCAAACCACCTCCAGGCTGCCGGCCAACAGTTGCGCCTGCGAGCAGCCGTCTATGGGCGCACCGCGAAAATAATAGGCCTTCCGGCGGTTACCCACAATACCCCAGCTGACCTCCCCTGCCGAGACGCCGATCTTGATACCGATATTATAGTCGGATAAAATATTGCCGTCGTCGCCGGTGACGGCGAAGCGCTGCAGCGTTTTTTGGAGAGCGGCCACTACCCTGCAGTACAGGTCGGCCGGCTCATCTTCCGGAAAAAGCGGAAAAATCGCCGTAAAGCTGTCGCCCGCAAAATACGGGATGAAGCCTCCCTGCTTGTACACCAGCGTTACCGTAGGCTGAAAAATATGATTGAGGGCGATGGATAATTCCTCGGCGCCCTCCGTGCCCTTTTCCAGTAACTGCTCGGTAAGGCGCGTGAATCCGCTAAGATCCACGAATACGGTGCAGGCGCGCAGAGCGCCTTGCAACTGGCCGTGGCGGTAATTTTCCTGGATGAAATGCGGCAAAAAATGTCTCACAACAGGGTAAGGATAGATTCGGGTGCGAAGGTACGATTTTTGTAACTACTTAGCCGGCTCGCTGTCTGGCCAAAAAAGTCGCATTTTCCGCCATACTTCGCAATTTTTTTTGACCGTAGCGCTGTTACGGCCTGCAAAAAATCGCTTCGTCTGGCAAAAAATGGATCCTTTTTTGTCTCAGACGCGACCGGCTAAGTAGTTACCGATTTTTGACGATTCCTTGACGACCAAGGCTACCGTTCCGCCACAGTTCGGCTCCACCAAGCGTAATAGAGTACGAAGGCGAAGCACAGCAGCGGCGCCAGCAGCGCCATGTTCATGCCGCCGGCCTGCGACAGCAATCCGGCTATCGGCGGCAAGGCGGCGCCGCCCACAATCCCCATGATCACCAGGGAGGAGGCGAGTTTTTGCTCGGCGGGCGGCATGTCTTTGGTCGCCAGCGCGAAAATCGTGGGAAACATGATAGACTGGCAGAAATAGGCCAACATAATGCAAATCACGGCGGTGAGGCCGCCCGTCGCGAAAGCCAGGGCGATCAAGCCAACAGCAGCCGCCGCGTAATAGACCAACACCTGGCGCGCCGGCATTTTGCTCATCAAAAAGGTGCCCAAAAAGCGCCCCAACATAAATAACACCAGCGCAAACGAGGCGTGAAACCCGGCGATTTGCTCCGGCGTCATATCCGCAGCCACCCGGTACAGGCTGTTCACCAGCCCGAGGTGTTGTGCGCGGGCAAACTCTATTTTAAAATCAACAAAATACCCCCAAAGGGTGGCCTGGGCGCCGACGTTGGCAAATTGCGCTATAACGCCCAATTTCAAATGCCGATAGCGCGCAAACAAACCCCGGATGCCCACGCGACCCTCGGCCAATTCCGCTTCGCGGCCCACTTCCGGCATGCGCGTCACGGCAAACAACAGGGCAACCAGCAGCACGGCGCCTGCCAGCGCGAGGTAGGGGCTCTGTACCGACAGGGCTTCCTCAATGCGGGCCGTTTCGATCTGCGCGGGCGTCATAGCAGCCAGGGTGTCCGCGCTGTATTCTTTTTTAGAAAAAATAAACAAACTGCCGATAATCGGCCCCAGGATGATGCTGACACCGTTGAAAGACTGGGCAAAATTAATCCGCCACTCGGCGTCTTTTTTGTCGCCCAATACCGTCACGTACAAATTGGCCGCCGTTTCCAAAAAAGCCAGTCCGGACGCAATGGTGAACAGCGCGAATAAAAAGAAGGCATACACCCGGATTTCAGCCGCCGGATAAAACAGCAGCGCGCCGGCGGCGTACAGCAAAAGTCCGGCTAAAATACCGCGCTTATAGCCGTATTTTCGCATGAAATACCCGGCAGGCAGCGCCATTACGAAGTATCCCAGGTAAAAGGCGGAATCCACAATCCCGGCCTTCCAGCGATTCAGATCGAGGGCGAATTGAAAGTGCCGGATCAGGGAGCCGTTCAAGCTGTTGGCGATGCCCCAAAGGAAAAACAGGCTGCAAACGAGGGCAAATGGCAGGAGGTAGGCGTTTCGGGCGCCGGATTGCGAATGGTTGGACATGCGATTTTTATTTTGCTGCCCGCAATGTTAGAAAAAAAATATTTCCCGGACGCTTTTTTTCGCAAGCGTAGTTATGATACGATTACTAAACCTTCAAGGTTTAGTAATCGTGGTAGTTGAAAGCCATCTAGGTAGCGGGCGGCAAAATCGTTTCTGCATACGCCTTAAAATCATTCATCCGGTTCGTCCAGCCTTTGCCGAAAGTTTTAAAACTGGGTACTGTTTTCAGAAACGCGGTTTTTTCTTTAAAAAGATCGTTAAAAACGGCGCGCTCGCCTTTTTTGGCAATATGATGATTCAGGCAGCCGATAGAGATGGCGCCGAGCACGCCGTCTATTTTTAATCCGTATCCGTGTTTATTGAGATAGGTCTGTAATTTTCGAGCGGCCAGCGAAGGGCCGGATCCCCAAGCCCAGTCCACCAGAAACTCGGCAATCGCCTGGCTGTTTATTTGATCGGCCTTCATGCTGTCCCAGTAGCCGAGTTTATAAATGCGCAGCCAGATCTCCTTGGGCATTTCATAAAACAAGGCGGGCGTCGGATGGTACCCCAACAGCGGCCCGTTAAATAAAAAAGCCTGCCAGGTGACGCCGATGTTGGTGTGGTATCCGGAACCGTCGGGTACGGGATGCCGCGCGGCGCGGTCGCGTTTGTCTTTGCTCAAGCGACCCTCCCACTTGCGGATGTAGTCGAAATTTACTTTTTGAATGTCGGCCATGTTTTTTATTTTATACCGAATTTAAACAATAAAATATTTTGTTTGTGCGTCTTTTGTTGATTTTTTCTAAAAAAATCAACAAAAGACGCACAAACATTATTTCATTTCGCCGCCGAAGGCGGCGAAATGCTTTTTACAAAACCTTAAAAATTACTACTTTTCATCGAATCACGGTGACGTCGCCCACAATTTTTTCCGCTTTTTCATCGCATAGAATCGTCAGTACATATATATAGGTGTCAGATACGCCCGACTGCCCGTCCACCAGGCCGTCCCAGGCCGCATTCCCGGCGCCACGGTACACTTCTTTACCCCAGCGGTCGTAGATCCGCATTTCGCGCACCAGTTCGAAACCTTCGAAGGGCACTACCCGGAATACATCGTTCTCCCCATCGCCGTTCGGCGTAATCGCATTCGGAATCTGCAGGCGTTTCGGGTCGCAGGGCGGGTACACAATCAGCCGGTACGCGGCTTGGGCCGTGCAGCCGGCCGCATTTCCGACGGTGAGCGTGTACGTGGTATCTTCGAGCGGGACGACCCAGGGGCTTTGGCAGTCGGCGCAACTCAGCCAGGTCGCCGGTTCCCAGCGATAGGTATCGAATCCGGGAGGACCTTGCAATTGGATGGAGTCCCCGAGCAGGACGATCATGGAATCCGGACTGTTGATCTGGACGCTGGGGAGCAGGCTTACGGCGATGCAGTGGAGGCTGTCGCAGCCGGCAGTGGAAACGAACTGCCGGCAAACGGTTCCGGCGCTTGTCAGCAAGGTATCGAACACGCGGATAGAATCGCCTGCGCACAAGGACAGTTCCGACAGCCCGTCGGCGTCGAACAGTTCCAGGCGGGCGGTTACCACGCTGTCACAGCCGTTCGCGGCGGCATAGGTCTGGGTATAGAGGCCGGGCTGATCGGTCAGGATTCCCAGAAAGGCGATCGGCACGCCCGGACAGGTGCGTAGGACGCCCAGATCGGCGGCGCGGTTTTCGAGTACCGTCACGGATACGGAGTCTGTGCCGGTGCAGCCGTCGGCCGCGGTGATAGTCACGGTGTACAGCGTAGAAATAGGCGGGGAGACGCGCTGTTGCCGGCTTCCGGGCTGTACAATACCGGGGCCTGCCCACTGATACACGCCGCCGGCGGTCGCTTCGAGCAGGAGGGTATCGCCCTGGCAGATTGTTTGGTCGGGCGAGACGATACTGGGCATTGCGCCGAAGCGCACTTCGAAGACATGCTCCAGCACGCATCCGTCGGCCGTTTCCGTGAGCGTCAGGGTAAAGATATCGCCGGGCTGGGTATTCGGGCCGGGCCTGAATAGGGTGCGCGGGCAAGTGTCGCAGTCCGTCAATCCCGCGGGCGTCCAGACGTAGTCGGCGCCTGGCAGGCTGTCTATTCCGACCACAACGGGTGCGACACTGCAAAGTGCAGTGGGCGTTTGTTGGATTGTCCAAGTATCCAGTGGATATACCAGGGGTTGGCAGGCGCAATTTTCTGCCGCCGGGATCACCAGCAGCAGTCGGCAGCGTTGCGCCGGGAGTATATCAATTAGCGCGCTCAGTTCCAGCGCGGCGCCGGGGAGCAGGGGAACAACCTGTTGCAGCGTTTGGACGATGGGATCTGCGGGATCCGCCAAGCCATTGCCATTTTGATCGAGGACGACAAAGACCGTCGCGCCGGGCGCGGGCGCCGAGCCGGCATTGAGCAGTTGCGTTTTTAGTTGTAGGGCGCCGCCGTTGATCGTACCGGTGAAGGTGCTGAGTACGATATCCGGATTTTGAACCGGCAAGGGCAGCAGGGCTTCGCCGGTGGCGAGATATACGTCGCACAATTGGCCGATTGCGGCGCAGAAACCGGAAACTTTCAGGCGGGTTTGGGCGATCAAAAACTGGTCGGCGCAGCCGGCGGATGCGTTGTAGGCCAATTGAAGATTGAATCGGACGACCGCGTTCGCACCGAGTCCGGCGGGCAGGGGCAGTCGGATAGTCTGGCCGGCGACCTGAGGCGGGCCGAGCGGGGCGTTTTGTCCAGGCGCATACGAGGCAGGGACGTAGGAAATCCCGCTTGGCAGCTGGAGATAGATGCTGTCGTTGAGCGCGGGCGTACCCTGGATTTGGAGCTGTACGGCCACTTCCATTTGTTCGCCGCAAAACAGTGTATCGTTCCCGCCGGGCGTGGCGAGTTGGATATCCACGGAATACGGTTGGCCGACGCCCGCCAAGCCGACGGGATCCCCTGGTTTGCGCAGCCGATTGGTGGCTGCGCCGCAGGGTTGCCGGCCGTCCACGCCGTAGATCGGTTGCGCATTCGCCACGAATCCGCAATCGGCGATCACTTTAAACCGAATCTGGAACGCGTTCGCCGGCGCATTCTGGAAGCCCGGCAGGCCGTCCAGCGCGAGTGCGGGCAGCAGGTCTTCCAGTTTCCACTGGTACAAATTGCCCGAAAGGACTTGCGGGTCGGGGGCGTTCGTCCAGCCGCTTCCGGCGGGATAGGAAACCTGCGTGGCGCCCGCTTGCACGCGCATGCCCTGCGGCAATTGGACGGAGGGCAGGAGTTGGAGCGCGTTTCCGTCGTTGGCGTTGAGGATTTCTACCACGAACCAGTCGGAGGGTTCGCAGAGCGGCAGGTCGTCCGGTTGGTTCAGCGGATTGAGTTCCAACACCGCATTGAGCAGGCGCAACTCCACCAGGGCCGTATCCCGGCCGCAGCTGTGCGCCTGCGGGCCGGCGCCGGGGTCGCAGCCCCAGCCGGTGATCAGCCGCACCTGCAGGGGCGCGCAATTGGTATTGCGGGCGCGCAGGCGCAAGGAAATATTGCTAAATGTACCGAGCGTACCCAATTGGAAAAAGCCGTTGGCGCCGGGCAAGACCTGTTGTTGCGGCAAGCGCAAGACTTCGATTTGCGCCAGCGCCCCATTGATGGGTTCTATAAAAATCCAGGCGTTCGGCGCTTGCGCCGGGCGGTTGTTTTTTACGCTGAAATTCAGATTGAGACTGGGCGCCGGCATGATCACGACGCTGTCGGTCAATTGAATTTGCGGCGAAGGCAAGCCGTCGTAAAAACCGGTGTTATTGGTTTGTTGCGATTCCAAAACCTGTCCGGGCGGACAATCAATCAGTAAATTTTCTTTGTATCGGAACACCGAGGTGTCGGGGCCGGTGAATGTACAGGAAGGATCAAAAACAAAATTGGTCAGGATCTTGAATCCCTCGTCAATCGGGTTATTAAATACGCTGCCGTAATTGAAGTGATACGCCGTGTCCATCCAGGCAAACGGCAACGAGGCGCCGGATATCCAGGGCGTATTTTCCTGAAGGGATACCGTGGCTGTGGCGGATTGGAGGAGAACATCAGCGGGTACGCGGTATGCAACGTCTGACAAGCGCGCCAGCGGTCGTACCTCGAAGGGAAACATATTTTCCCGGGCGATGCGGATCTGATGAAAAAACGGTGCGATCTGGAAGGAGGTGGCGCAAGGTCGGATAGTCTGTTCCGGGAAGCTGCGTTTTTGAACATACCCGGAATACTGGCCGAGTTTGCCCGGTATAAAATCCTGATCGGGGTATTTCCAGGCGTATCTTCCCCACCAGAGCGTGGTGCGGAAGTTGACCAACGGCGGGGAGACGGGCGCGGCGGGAATAAAATTTTGCACGAAATGGAAATCCGCCTCAAAGAACAGGGAGTCGCCCACCTGCAGCGGTTCGCCGTCGGGCGAGCAGGTTGCCAGCGGCAGGACGAATCCATGGTTCATAGACACCAGTTCGTCAATAATCGGGGAAGGCTCCACGTTGATCGGAGACAACTGAATCAGCCGCCGGTGCGGTTTCGCCGTCGGAATAATTGGGCATTCGGATATTTCCCCGTTGGCTTTTCGAATGGTTAGCTGCGAACGGATCAAGGCCGTCGAATCCCGGTGCGTAAACTGGGATTGCCCGCCGGAGACGGCGAATAGATCGCCGCCGGCTAATCCCAGATCGCTGCGTATAATCTCTGTAAAGACCTGAAAAGGCGCCGTGAATAGGGGACCGCTCAACACCACGCCGCGCAAATCAAATCGGAGCGTATCACCCGACAGGTAGCGGTCGCGCCGGATCAGTTGCATATTAGACGGCGGATCGGCGCCGTCCGCCGTCCGGTCGTCGTCCGAATCTTCAAAACCGAGGTTGGTGCGGTAGGCATCGTAAGCGACACGCAGGGCGCTGAATGCCGAACTGACGCCGCCGCCGCCGCCAACGCCGCCGCCACTCCCGCCGTTGTCGTCGCACAGTACCTCCGCGAAAAGAACGAATTCGTCGCAGATGGCAGGTCCGCAGGCCGCATCCGCGTCGGCTGTCGGCGTAAAGGCCGCCATACCGGCCAGTTGCAGACCGCAAACATTGTCGCAGATCCCGAAATAATCCGTCGCCGAAACGCCCTCCGGGTCCCAGTCGGAAGACGGATTAATACAATCCATATCCTCCTGGCACAGGTATCTCAGGCAAAAATCCATGACCACCGAATCGTGCTGGAAGGGGAGCGCAAACACCGCGGTAACCTGCCGGTCTCCGTCTCCCAGATCCGTTTCCACAACAGACACGGCAGCATTACCTTCGATTTGCGGCGTACAGCCGGCATCCCAGTAGATTCCCTTGGGCAGGTTGAGCCGTATCTGCAAAAAACCGGTATCCGCCAGTAAAGCAGGCGATTCGACCACGTACCCCATCGGGTAACTTTGGCCGTCGGTCAGGCAGACGCCGACCTGGTAGCGTGGATACGCCTTAAAATCGAATACGAGACTGTCCGGCGCGAGTCCGAGCGAATCCGATACCGGAAGGTTCGCCGGACAGGCTTTTCGATACAGGGTGTATAAATAATACGGCGGTACGACAAAGGCGCATTCCTCCGCGCAAGTGATCGCCTCCATCCGCAATGCCACGGTATCGTTGGCAGGAACCTCGGGCAGCGTCACGAGTACGCGCCAGGCGGCAGGCAGGCCGCAGGCGGTCAGGGTACTCGTATTGATCAAATTGGGATTGAGGGGCGTCCAGTCGCCTGTACTTTTTTTCCAGGCAAACGAGCCGGGCAAAAAACCGGAAAACTCCTCGACACCGGAATACACGTCAACGACAACGTCGGTTGCGGGCAAATTGCCCGTATTGATCACCAGTATCTGCTGGGTTGCCGGGAAATCACCGCAATAATCGCGCGGCGGACTGTACCGCGGGATGAACTCGAGCAGGGGGTTTTGGGTGCTGGGTAAAATAGACACGACCGCCTCGGCGGTGTCGTAGCGGCAGATGGTGGTATCGCAGCCCCAGGCCAGGCGAATTTCCGATGGGCTATTAAAAGGCGGAGCGCCGCAGTCGGCGATGGTCAATTCTTGTATAATGACGCCTTCCTCGTTAAATTCCAGCCAGGGATCGCCATCGCCGAAAGCGGAGAAAAAATTCCCGTCGAATTGCGCTTCAAATAAAGCCGGGGTCACATTACTTTGACTGGCGGCGCCGGGTGTGACGACGGTAAATCCGGGGGCGTGGGAGTCTGTCAATTGGATACGACCGATCCGCCCAAGGCGGGTATTCCGGAAGCGGATTTCCCGGGTAAGCGTTTGGCCGAATTCGCCGGATAGCGCGTTTGGCGTGACGGACAGGATCAGCAGTAGGCCGGTTTCTACCGGATAGGCCAGGGAGTTGGTCTGCTCAACACCGCCGGCGTACTGCGCTACAATCTGGTTGACGAACAACTGCCCATTGTTGATGGCTTCCACCAGGCCGCAATCGGCGCGCACTTGGATAAAAAAGGTAGCCGCAGCCCCGCCGGGCAGATCCTGCAGGGCGAAAACGGGTTGATTCGGCACGGCGATGTTGATTTCAAGGGCACCCTGCACGCTTCCCGGGATGTAAGAAATGCCCGATGGAAGCGCAACGGTCGCCGTCAGGTTGGCGAGGGGGGGGCCTTGGGTATTCGCCAGCGAAACGGACAGCGTATCGCTGCCGCACACGGCGAGCCCATCCGGATTTTGGGTGGTGATCAGCAAATTTTGCGCAGAAAGCGGCATCCATGCCGGCAACAGCAGGCATAGGAACACGGCAAGGTACGGTAGTCTCATAGGTTCCAAGTTGAATAGTAACTATCAGGGAAGCGCTGATCGGATATTTCTGCGGCAAAAAACGGGTACGTTTTTTGCCGCAGAAATATCCGATCAGCGCTTGATTACTTTTCGTGTAAACACCTCGCTGCCGATTTGCACGCGCAGCAAATAAACGCCAACCGGCAGTCCGCTTAGATCAATAGGTTTTTCAATTTGGCGGCCTTGCAGGTTCTGGCGGAAAATTTCCCGCTGCGCACCGTCGGTGAGGCTCAGCAGCACATCCGCGCTTTGTTGTAATTCCATCCGTAGGACAAACAGGCCGCCGGTTGGGTTGGGCGACAAGCTAAAGGCCTGCACGGACGCCGGCAGCTTGGTTTGACTAACAACCACCTGTAGCTTTACGGCATAGAGACAGCCGTTATCCGATTGCACCTGACATTCGTAGAGGCCGCTTTCTTCCGCCACGTAGGTCGAGCCGGTCGCGCCGGGGATCGGCAGGTCGTTCAAAAACCACTGATAGCTGTTCCACGGGCCGACCGACAGCGTGTCGGCGCTCTGGGAAATTTCGAACGGCCCGATCAACTCGGCGTCCACCGGAAAATCTGTAGAGACAACATTGCCGCAAGGGCCTTCCAGTGCCACCGAAAAGGCGCCGGTGGCGTCAAACGGAACCAGGTATTCCTGGTTATTGGCGCCCGACAGCGGCAAGCCGTCGCGATACCACTGATAGGCATAACCGGCGGGTGCGGCGGTCGCGCGCAGGGTGGCGGTAGCGCCGGGGCAGAGAATAGGCTGGCCGGCGACCAGCGCGATTTCGGGCGGTGCGATCGCATTCAGCACCTCAACCTGGATAGCCGGAGAAGGGTCGGAGGCGCAGAGTGCGAAGGTAAACACCGCGTAGTAAGCGCCGGGCTGGGTAACGGCAAGCGTGGCATCTGTGGCGCCGGGTATTTTTTCGCCGTTGCGGTACCAGGCCACCGAAAGATCGTTGGGCGGCGTTTGCGTTGTCAGCAGCAGGCTGTCGCCGGCGCACAGGGATAGCGTATTGCCGGGCGAGACGTTGATGACGGGCTGCGGCAGGTTATCCGAAGCGGGTACGGTAAAGTCGGCCGCGCGCGTGCAGCCATTGCCGTTGGTGGCGGTTACGGAATAAACACCGGGATTGAGATAGACGATCAGGCTGTCCGACTGTCCGTTTGCGTTGGACGACCAGGCGAGGCTGACATTACCGGTTCCGCCGGCGATGTGGAGGTCAATGATACCGTCCAGCGAGCCGTTGCAGGTAGCGGGCGAGATATCGGCACTGAGTTGAAACGCAGAGCAGAGTTCGCGGATGCGCTGGATTTTACCGGCGCTCAGGGATGCGACGTAGAGTTCGCCCTTATAGTCTTCGCCCAGTGTGCTGTACTGGTTATCGGCGAGATCGGCGAGTAATTGCGTATTGAACGTTGTATCGTTGAGGCGGCGCGTAGCCCACCAGCGGCCGCTGCAGTAATCAGTGAACAGGTAGTATCCATACAGATCCGAAAATTGTTGACCGCGATAGACGAAGCCGCCCGTCACCGAGCAGCCCAGCGTGGGGTTGGGATAGTCGAATACCGGCCGGGTAAAAGCACCCGGCGGTTGGCAGCCGGAAGTATTGAAATTATTGAACCCTTCGTAGCAGCGCCACCCGTAGTTTCGGCCGCCGGCGCCCGCCGGCTCGAAGCAGATTTCTTCGCGGGCGTTTTGCCCGACGTCGGCCACCCAGATATCGCCGGTGAGGCGGTCGAACGAAAAGCGCCAGGGATTGCGCCAGCCCAGCGACCAGATTTCCGGGCGGTAGCTCGGGTCGTTTACAAAGGGATTATCGGCGGGTACGGCGTAGGTTTGGCCGGGCGTGCTTACATTGATGCGGAGCATTTTCCCCAAAAAAGTCGTCTTTTTTTGGCCGTTATTTTGCGGATCATTGGCAGAGCCGCCATCGCCCAGCGCGAGGTAGAGGTAGCCGTCCGGGCCGAATTTCATACAGCCCCCGTTGTGGTTCGTGAACGGTTGGTCTTCGTTCAGCAACACGAGTTCGCTGGTTGGGTTGGCCTTGTTTGGGTTATTCGCGTCGCGGGAAAAGCGGGCGACCTGCGTATCGAAATCCGGTTCGCGGGTGTAATAAACATAGAAAAACCCGTTTGTTTCGTAATTCGGGTCGAAGGCGAGGCCCAGCAGGCCCTGTTCATTTTGCACTGACCGGACACGGGCGTCAATATCGAGGAACGGTTCGGCCGATTTATTGCCGAGGCTGTCCACGATCCAGATCAGTCCGCGTTGTTCGACGATGAACAGCCGGTTATCGCCGCAGTGCGCGATATCCACGGGTCGTACGAAACCGGCGGCAAAATCTTGTAATTGGATTTTAGGTTGGGCCGATAATCCAGCGGCGAGAGCCAGACAGATTGGCAAGAACGCATTGCGCATTTGGGTAAGCATAGACAGACAGCGATAAAAATAAACAATAGGTCACTACTGCGTCGGCAAGCTGCCGGCGAGTTGCATAATTTCTTCCAAAAATTGCCGATGGTTGGCCAGCCGAGGCACCTTATTTTGATTGCCGAACTTGCCCCTCAATTTCATCCACGACAGAAAAGTGCCTTTGGGCACACAGTGCAATCGGAGCGGTTCCAGCGCCATATTTTTGAAGCGTTTGGCCTCATAGTCGGAGTTGATGCGCTGGAGCGCCTGGTCGAGCGCGCTGCGGAAGCCGGGCAGGTCGGCCGGTGCTTTTTCGAACTCCACGATCCATTCATGGCCGCCCTTGCTATTCGGACCGGCAAAAAACACCGGTCCGGCGGTGTATTCTGCGACCACCGCGTGGTGCTGTCGGCAGGTTTCCGCCAGCGCCTTGTCCGTATCGCCCACCATCACTTCTTCGCCGAACACGTTAATAAACTGCTTGGTGCGGCCGCTGATCCGGAAGCAGTGCGGATTTTTTCTGGTAAACACCACCGTATCGCCCGGCTGGTAGCGCCACAGCCCGTTGTTGGAGGAAATTAGCAGGGCATAGTTTTTGCCGATTTCCACATCGGCCAGCGCGACCGTCTTAGGATGGTCAGTGTTCCAACCCTCCGCCGGGATAAACTCGAAGAAAATGCCGTTGTCTGCAAACAGCAGCAGGTCGCTGACTTGCAGGTCGCATTGTGCGCCGAAATACCCCTCTGAGGCGTTGTAAATTTCCTGGTAGGCAAACTGATCACCGGGGATCAGTTCCCGGAATGTTTGTCGGTACGGCTCGAATCCGACGCCGCCGTGCATATAGGCCTGTAAATGCGGCCAGACTTCCAGCATATTGGATTTGCCGGTTTTTTCGAGGATCAGTCGGAAAAGCACGATGAGCCAGGTGGGCACGCCGCCGAACATGACGATATCGTCCCGCCGGGCGGTGAGTTCGGCTACCCGCTGAATTTTTGTTTCAAAATCCGGCAGCAAAGCCGTTTCAAAATCCGGAGTATAAAATATCCGGCCGATGCCGGGCATGTGGTAGGTCATAACGGCGCTGACATCGCCGAAACGCGTTTTGGGATATTCGGGCAACGACTGGTAGCTGCCGGCCAGTACGAGATTTTTTCGCCGGAAAATCTCCATATCCGGTTTATTGTGGTAGAGCAGCGCTACGGAATCCCAGGTGCCTGCAATATGCGTATTGAACAGGTTGGCGTAGGGAACCGGAATAAACTTGCTTTTATCGCTGGTCGTGCCGCTGCTTTTGCTGAACCAGGTAGTTTGACCCGGCCAGAGCACATCGCGTTCGCCACGCATCATCCGGAGGATATCGCCTTTCAGGGTTTCATAGTCGCTGACCGGCACTTTCGCGGCAAAATCATCAAAATTCCGGATATTGGCAAAATCATACCGTTTGCCCACCTCCGTATAACGAGCGGTGGCAAGCAGCTTACGAAGCCAGCGTTCCTGCGCATCGGCAGGATCCCGCATATACGCTTGTATCCGCTGGAGGCGCAGTTTTAGATACTGCTTCATTACTTCGTTGATCAGCCGTTTCATGTGCAGGCGCGCGCGTTAGTCTGTTTTTTCAGTAGCGAAGATATGAAAAAAGTTCTACTTCAACTCTTTTTACCTATTGCAAAGCGGGATTTCGTCTTAGTCCAATACCTTTGGACGTTTAATGTACTTATATGACAGGAATCAACATTCGTCCGGCCGGGGCGGAAGACCTGCCGGCCATGCACGCTTTGATGTACGAACTGGCGGTGTATGAGCAGTCGCCCGAATCCGTGGAAGCAACCGTGGAAGAATACCGGCAAGATTTCGGCAACGGTCTTTTTGAGGGATTGATCGCCGAATCGGAGGGTCGCGTGGTCGGTATGGCGCTGTATTTCATGGCCTATTCCTCGTGGAAAGGCAAAATGCTGTATCTCGATGATCTGGTGGTAACGGAAGCGTATCGCCGGCGCGGGATTGGCCAACTTTTATTGGACGCTTTTCTGGCAGAAGCGCGCCGGCGCGGTTGCCGGTTGGCGAAATGGCAGGTATTAGACTGGAACCAGCCGGCGGTGGATTTTTACAAAAAAAACCAGGCCGTGATCGAGACGGACTGGTGGAATGTAAAAATATTCACCGGTGAATAGCGCCTGTCGGGCGGAAAAAATCCGCCCGACAGGCGCGCCGGCGATTCCGAACTATTCTGCGTCAAACGCGGAAAAATCAAACAGCAGCGAGAAACGCAGCGTATTATCGAGCGGATTGCGCTGATTGGTCGTGGGCACCAGGTAGGAGAAATTGATGCCGAAGATATTGTATTTCAAGCCGAGACCTACGCTAAAATACTTACGATTGCCTTTGGAGTAGTGTTCAAAGAAATAGCCTGCGCGGAGGGCAAACTGGTCGTCGTACCAGTATTCTGCGCCGACGCCGGTCGTAATCTCTTTCAGTTCTTCGCTGAATCCGCCGGGGGCATCGTTAAATGAGCGAAATACGCCGCCAATGGGCGAGAGCTGCCTGTAGTCGGGAACCCCGTCGCCGTCTTCGTCAATATCCGGGCGCGGGGTGGGTACCAGCAGTTTGTTGAAATCGGAGGTAATCGTCAGCGAGTTATACTCGTCGAGGTTGAATTTCCAGGCGAGGCCGAGGCCGAGGTTGGTCGGGATAAAATCGCGGTTAATCGAGTTGGTATAGGTGATTTTAGAGCCGAGATTGCTGACGGCGGCGCCGATGGTCAGTTCCGAATCGTTTTTCGTTACCTTGATGGGTGTTTTATAGGTAACCGACAGGTCTGCGCCGCCGGCGATCCCCGGTTTGATTTCCGTGCCTTCCACGCGCTGGCCGGTTGCCAGGTTGGAGTAGATAAATTTTGCGCCGACGGCGGCGGAGAATTTTTCCGTCAGTTTGCGGCTATACGCGCCTGCAAACTCAAATTCGTTCGGGCGACCCTGGCCCAGCGACTGGCCGTTTTCGTCGGTAAATTCAATATCGCCGAGCGAGAAATAGCGCAGGCCGAAACCCAGCGTCTGGAATTCATCCAGTTTGGAGTAGCCGGACAGGTAGGCGAGATAGACGTCCTGCAAGCCCAGCGCGCGCATCCAAGGCGTGTACGTAGCCGATACAGACACTTTTTTATTGGCGAAGGCGAGTGCGGAGGGGTTGTAGTGCATCTTGTTAGGGTCGGCAGCGGTGGCGATGCCCACATCGCCCATTGCGCCGCCGCGGGCGTCGGGTACGATGCGCAGGAACGGCACGGCGGAAGTCACCGCATTGGCGCAGCGCTCGCCGGTGATGGGGTTGTATCCGTCCACGCACTTCGGCTCAAAAGTCTGGGCCTGAATTGTGAAATTTCCCAGAAAGATCAGCGCGATCAGCAGCGACGGTGCAAGTTGTTTTTTCATGATAAGGATCAAAATGATTTATGTAGCAAGATCAATATTGTCAATGCAGCAAAAAGCGTGCAAAATTAGGCATTTTCGGGGAATTATTCGCGAAAGTCGTGGATTTTCTGCCTTCGGAAAAATTCCGGTTTGCACCATATCGTTATTTGAGGATGACCAGTTTTTCAAAATCGCTTTCTGCCGCCACCGCGCTGCCGGCCGCGTCCGTCCCGCGCACTTTGACGCGATAGAGGTACACGCCGCGGGCGAGCAGGTCGCCGTATTCATCGCGGCCGTCCCAGGAAATATCCGTCACCCGGTATCCTTCGGCCGGCGCGGAATGGAAGATAGATTTTACGAGTTTGCCGCTGACGGAGAAAATATTGATCTGGACGTCCAGCATTTGCCCGGCGAGATTGTGCTCAAACTGGAATCGGGTATTCGTAGTAAAAGGGTTAGGATAGTTGAGGACGTGCGCGAGCGCGGCGCCTGCGTCTTCCGTCACGAAAAATTCGGTGTATCCTTCCCCGGAATTATTGGCAATATCCCAGCCTTTGGCGTACAGCGTGTGTTTACCGGGCGTGAGGTTGCGCAGGGGATAGACGGCCTGTCCGCTGCGGAAATTATCCTGTTCGCTTTCATAGAAATCATTGAGGATGACCGCTTCCAGTTGGTTGCCGTCAAGCACGGCGACTAAATCGTGCCCCAAGCTGACGCCGGTGACATTCATTCCGTTGTCGTCGGCGCACTTGACCAGGATTTTGGGATTATTATCGGTGATACCGCCCGACACGAACGCGTCGGTATTGAGGAAGGCCTGCACCAGCGGCGGTTGGTTGTCTTGCACGGCATTGCTGCCGGCGTTGCCGCCGACGATGATGGTTTCGTCGGCGCCGGCAGCGTCTATGGGCGTGCCGTTTTCGGCGTAGTAACTGATTTTTCCGTTTCCGAAAGCATAATTGATATCACGCGGCACGACGAAATTGATCGTAAAGGCGCCATTTCGCACCGTAGCGCTGCCTTTAAATAGGATATTCCGCTGGAGGCCGAAGCTGCGCACGGGGCTGCCGGGGTCTTGTCCGAGGGTGCGCAATTCTTGTTTTTTATCATACAAGGCAACGGTCACCTTGCCGTTGTAATTAGTGAGCACATTGCCCTGGAGGTCTGTGACCACCCCTTCGAGTTCGACCGGCAGCAGCGCTTTGAGCGTATCCGGCGCGCCGCTGCCTACCGGGCGGCCATTAATTTTGGCGGTAGCCACGCGATGTTCCGGCAGCGCGAGGAACATGGCGGGGTCGCCCAGCAGGGTAAAGCGGCGGGCGTTGTCTTCGGTGCCGCCGGAGAGGGTATTTTTAGCGTCTTTGAGTATATCGCCGATGGCGCGGTAGCGGCCGTTGACGCGTTGGAAGAGTACGCTTTGCACCGCGTCGGTCAGCTTGTTATTGCCGTCAATATAGACGGCGCGGACGGTTGTGAAGAGTCCGACTGCACCCGAATTGGCTTTCAGCAGCGCTTGTTCGCCGCCGGTCATTGTTTTATAGTCGTCGTATCCGCCGAAGGAGCAGGTCGCGGTGATGATGAGCGGGTAGCGGTTCGGGTTGTCCCACTGCGCGATATCATTGTTGTCAATCACGCGTTCCTGCGCCCAGCCGCGCGGGCCGCCATGGCCGATGTATTGCGCGATGAGGGCGCCTCTGAAAATAGAGGAATTGATCGCAGCCTTTGCGTCCGGGAAGCGGTCGCCGGCGGTGGTGGCTACCTGTTGGAAGGCGTCGAAATAGACCTTATCCAGGTTGAACCATCTTTCGGTGTTTTCGGCGGCGTTGGCGAGTTTTTCAGCTTGGTTGATATGCGCGTTGGAGTCTTCGTCGTCGCTGATATACAGCAGGCGCAGGCGCCAGTCGCCCAGCGTGGCCGCCGATTTATCATAGTCGATGATTTTCCGCACGACGGCGTCGGCTTCCTGCGCCGTGCGGGCGGTCATGCGCCCCACGGCGATATCCAGCGCGCCATCCAGCGCGCCGCCCTCGCCGTCGCTGAGCAGGCCGAAGTAGTCGTCGGAAGGATATGCATAGATTGGGTCGAAGGATTCCTGGGTTTCAAAAACCGGCACAAAATCCTTATTATCTATACTTTGCGTGTTATTTTTAGGGTCGAAGGAACCGTCGCCGAACAGGAGCAGGTACTCAAACTTATCCGGGCTGCGCTGGTAGAGCATGCGCGCGAAATCCCGGATAGCCGTTGGGTCTTTTGCGCCCGAAGAGAATTCGTTGAAGAGTTGCCCGATCGGCACGGTCGCCACGGCCAGGCCGCTGTACGTCCGGCGGTGTTCGGCGAGTTCCTGCACCGCCGCTTCAAATTCGGGGTGATACACAATGGCGAGGTGGAGATTGTCGAGTCCGTGCAAATTTTGATTGGAGATTGCGCCCAAGGTTTTTTCGGGTTTGGGAAAACTGGCGTTCGGGTAGAATGCGACGAACGTGCGCAGGGTGGTATCTGCGGGGGCGCCGAATTCCACCGTCCCGGCGCCCGTGTAGGCTTGTTTGCGGGCGGCGTTTATCTGCGTAACGTCCCAGATTTCCAGGTTGGCATTTGCACCGCTGATTCGGTAACGCGCCGCGGGTTTGCCGAGGCTCTGGAGATCGCGAAAAGTCAGTCCGGCGCTGTTCATGATGAGTTGGCGGCGGACGTTGACTTCAATGTAGTCCAGCCAGCCCTCGCTCGTCTGCGCCGTTTGCGGATAGTCCAACAGGATATTCACCTGGTCGCCATCGGGATTAAACGCGCCGGCGAGCACAGCACCGGCGGCGAACCGAGCCTCGCTGTTGCCGACGGAGACGGCGTTGATATTTCGGGTGAACACGGCGCCGTCAACGGTCAGGCGGACCGTGCTGCTGCCGGCGCTGCGGCCGGCGAATTCTGCGCGGACGCGCGCCGGCGCGCCGGCGACCGCATTGGGAAAGGTCATCGCGTAGGTTCTTTGGCGCGTTTGGAGGAAGTAGTCGCCGAACCAGCGTTTGCCGGATCCCTGCGCGGAGGTGGCGAAATCGAGCAGGTTCACTTTGTCCTCTTCGATCCGCTGCACGTCGTCGAACTGTTCCGTCAGGTAGGCGGCATCCACACTTTCCTGCATTTGTACGCGCGCGCCCGAGCCGTCGCCGATTTTAAGGAAGTACCAGGCGTATTCGTCGTACAGATGCGTGCGGATGCTGAGGGGCGGGTCGGTTTGGCTGGGTCGGTAGCTGACGGGTTTGGGGCCGACTGCGTAAAAAAGGATGTAATCGCCCGGATTAAACTTTCCATCCGCTTCTCCGGAGATGAAGATCGCGTTTTCCAGCAGATCGTCCGGACGGGCATCGTTGGTGCGTTCCGGGAGCATATCGCCGCCGTTTCCGTAGAGGCGGATGCTGCGGGGGTCAATATTATCCAGGTTGGCGATGCCGAGTTCGGATTTCAGAAAATTGTACTCGAGTTTGTACATGCCGGTTTGCGCCACGCCGAATTGGTACAGCGCGCCGGTTTGGAGCGCCGAATTGTACGTATTCGGGCCGCCGCGGTCGGCTGCCGGCGTGGGCAGCGGCGCGGTATTTATGCGCAGGGTAAAGGCAGTCAGTTTTTCGAATGTGGCGCCGTTTTTCCGCATTGGGAAAAATTTCACCCGCGCAAAAAAGCGGTCGCGTTCCTGTTCCAGGGTAATTTGCACGGCAATCTCGCCTGCGATGGCGTCCGCGTCGGTCTGCGTACTTTTGGGCAGCGGTTCGAAGCGCGCGTTGAGGAGTTCGGCGGAAAGCGCCGCGCGACCCTCCAGCGGGAAGCGCTCGTTGAACAAGGGCAGCGTGGGCGCCGCGTCGCTGCGACTGCAGCCCTCGAAGCGCCAAACTTCCAGTCGCTCGCCGCCCGCCGTTTCGATCCAGTCGGCGCCCGCAGCCCAGTTCAGGCTGCGCTCTACCTGGCGGGTTGTTTGCCCTTGAAGTGCGCCTGCAAGGCAGGCGAATAGTAAAAGAATCAGAATCCGCATATCCATATCCTTTGTGTGCGTTGTTTTGGCGCACTTTAAACCGGCGAGGTTGCCCGGAAAAGCGCTTTTTTACCGTACTAACAACAAAGGTCGGGAGAATGAGATTTATATTTTGATAAAAAAGCTTTGTTTTTGTCTGTATTAGCGTTTGGCGCTTTGGCCTGACCGCCCTACTTTCGCCGGCAAAATTGCCCGACCATTTATTTGCAATGAAAGATACTCGTATTCTTATCGTAGGCGCCGGCGGACAAATCGGCGCCGTGCTGACCCAAGCGCTGCGCCAGGCGTATGGCGCTGATAATGTGGTAGCGTCCGACCTCCGCCCCCTGGCTGAGCAGGACGGTCCGACCGCCGTCCTCAACGCGCTGGATATACAGGCCATGGACGAGCTCGCCGAGACGTACCGCATCACGCAAATTTATCACTTGGCCGCGATCCTCTCCGCCACCGGGGAAAAAGATCCGATGTGGGCCTGGAATACCAACATGGCGTCGCTCTTCAACGTCCTGGAAACGGCGCGGAAACGCCAGCTTGACAAAGTATATTTCCCCTCCTCCATCGCCGCCTTCGGCCGCGAAGCCGCCCCGGAAAATACCCCGCAGTACGAGGCGCTGATCCCGGAAACCGTGTACGGTATCTCTAAGGTGGCCGGCGAATTGTGGGGCAATTACTATTACCGCCGCTACGGCCTCGACGTGCGCTCCCTGCGCTATCCCGGTATTATCGGTTATCAAAGCCTGCCCGGCGGCGGCACGACCGACTACGCTGTAGATATTTACCACTACGCCGTCCAAAATAAACCTTTCACCTGTTTCCTAAAATCCGATACGCGACTACCGATGCTGTATATGGACGATGCGATCCGCGCTACCCTCGAACTGATGGAGGCGCCGGCCGATCAACTGACGGTGCGCACCAGCTACAACCTCGCCGGTATGAGCTTCACGCCTGCAGAAATCGCCGATAGTATTTGCAAGGTCATTCCCGACTTTCAAATTTCCTACGCGCCCGATTTCCGCCAGGCTATCGCCGATTCCTGGCCCGGCTCGATTGACGACAGCCAGGCCAGGGCGGACTGGGGCTGGAAACCGGCGTTCGATCTGGACGGCATGACGCGCGATATGATAAAAAACTTGGTCGTGTAAAAATGTGTTTCGCTATCTCCAGTAGCGAAACGAAAATGCGCTTATTACACAATCCCTAATCCAAAATTACCCATGCTGCTTCGTCCTACCGCAGAATCCGCTTACGCCCACGAGCTCGCCGCGCTCGCAGCCGCCGACAACCGCCCGCGGCCGGAGGGCTGGCGCTTATCGCCCTGGGCGGTGGTCACCTACCTGATCGGCGGAGAGGCCGGACAGACGCCCATC
The DNA here is from genome assembly GCA_032115775.1 of Saprospiraceae bacterium. Classification (GTDB taxonomy): domain Bacteria; phylum Bacteroidota; class Bacteroidia; order Chitinophagales; family Saprospiraceae; genus M3007. The sequence goes on from JAUMBL010000038.1 coordinate 32,659, forward strand.
GAGCCCAAATATTTCGGCAGCCGCCGCCTCCTGGAGATCGCGGTGGCTACTCTGGCGACCGACCGCGCCCTGTTGCTCCTGGGCGTGCCCGGAACCGCCAAAACCTGGGTCAGCGAACACCTCGCCGCTGCCATCAGCGGCGACAGCACCCTGCTGGTACAGGGCACGGCCGGACTCAACGAGGAAACGCTGCGCTATGGCTGGAACTACGCCCGCCTCATCGCGGAAGGCCCTTCGGAACAGGCGCTCACACCAAGCCCGGTCATGGAAGCCATGCGGCGCGGTAGTATCGTCCGAATAGAGGAACTCACCCGAATTCCCGCCGATGTGCAGGACGCGCTGATTACAATCCTCTCAGAAAAAACACTGCCCATCCCGGAACTCAACCACGCCGTGCAGGCCGTCCGCGGCTTTAACCTGATCGCCACGGCAAATGATCGCGACAAAGGCGTCAATGAACTCTCCGCAGCCCTCCGCCGCCGCTTTAATACGGTCGTGCTGCCCCTCCCAGCCAGCCTCGAAGAAGAAATCCGCATCGTGGAAAATCGTGTGGCCGCCCTCGGCAAAACGCTGGAACTGCCGCCGGAAGCCGCCCCGCTGGAGGAAATCCGCCGCCTGGTCACGATATTCCGCGAACTGCGCAGCGGCAAAACAGCGGACGGAAGGGAAAAAATCAAATCGCCCAGCGCTACGCTCAGCACGGCAGAAGCTATTTCGGTCATTCACCAAAGCCAGGCGCTGGCAGTCCACTTCGGCAACGGCGTCCTGCAAGCGCGCGACCTGGCAGCCTCCCTCACCGGCGCCATCGTCAAAGACGTCGGCACGGACGCCGGTATCTGGGCAGAATACCTGGAAACCGTCGCGCGTAAACGCAAAGACTGGCAAGATCTCTACCGCGCTTGTAAAGAACTGGAAAAATAACCCATTCAACCCAACTCGTACTAGTGAAAAAATATTTCGCCGCCTTCGGCGGCGAAATAAAGTGATGTTTGGGCGCCTGTTTTTTGATTTTTTTTTAGAAAAAATCAAAAAACAGGCGCCCAAACAAAACATTTTTTTGTTTAACGGGTCGTCAATGGACTTATTACACAACCTAATAAGATAGTTACAAAACGAAAAGAATCAAGGAACTTTTTACACAACGCAGTATGCGCGCACGCCTCGATACCAAACCCGAAAATTCCGTGTCCGCTACGAGAATTCAAGGGGCCTTGGGAACTATTTGCTTGCCTTTGATCGTTCGAGAAAGGACTTACAAGCCCAAATTTCGGGAAAAACCGCCGCGCCCCTGCCAGTGGGCAAGGCCGCATAATTTTTAAACATGCCAACAGGAACTGTCATAAAATCAACGGGCAGCTGGTATAACGTCCGCATGGACGATTCCGGCCGAATCTTGTCTTGCCGCATCATCGGCAAATTTCGCCTCGATAATATCCCGCTCACCAACCCGGTAGCGGTAGGCGATAAAGTGGAGGTAGAACCGGAACAACAGGAGGATCAAGGGGTTATTAAAAAAATCCTCGACCGCCGCAACTATGTAGCCCGCCAGTCGCCGCGCCGCAAACACGATCTACATCTCCTCGCCGCCAATATTGACCAAGCTGTGGTGATCGTTACGGTCGCGCATCCTACGCTGAAGCCGGGTTTCATAGATCGCTTCCTGCTGATGACGGAAAAACACGAAATCCCGGTCACGATCGTCTTTAATAAGGCGGACTTATACGACGAAGAGGATCTGGCCGTCTATCTGCAAATGAAGGCGGTTTATACGAAAATTGGTTACCAGGTCATGCTGACGTCCGTGCCGGAAAACGGCGGCCTCGAAAATTTCCGCCGACTGCTCCAAGGCAAAACCACCCTCGTCAGCGGACAGTCGGGCGTGGGAAAAAGCAGCCTGATCAACGCCATCCAGCCCCAACTGGAATTGCGCACGGGCGAAATCAGCGACTACTCCGGCAAAGGACAACACACCACCACCTTCGCCGAAATGTTCGAACTCGATTTCGGCGGCTATCTGATTGATACCCCCGGAATCAAAACGCTGGCGTTCAATAATATTGACCCCCAAAATGTGGCGCACAGCTTCCGCGAGCTTTTTGCCTTGTCCGACCATTGCCGCTTCGGCGGCGCCTGTCTGCACCGCAACGAACCCGGCTGCGCCGTCAAAGCCGCCCTTGTGAATGGGGAGGTCAGCGAATTGCGCTACCTGAATTACCTGGGTATTCTCGAGGAGCTGGAAGACCAAAATTACTGGGAGCGGCGAAAGGCGTTTTGAGCAAGCTATGCCATGGGCGCAGGCGCATCACGAACGCCGCTCCAATACCCCGGCGCCAAACAGGGCGAAATCATATTTCACTGGATCTTCCGGATCGAAAGCCCGCAAGGCCTCGGTGAGTTCCAGTACCGCCTTCCAGTCGCGCTGTGGCCGCTCGAGCAATCCAAAGCGCCGCGCCACGCGCTCCACGTGCACATCCAGCGGAATCAGGAGTTGCGCCGGACGAATGGTTTTCCAGAGGCCGAAATCCACCCCGCGGTCGTCGGAACGCACCATCCAACGCAAAAACATATTCAGGCGCTTGCAGGAGGCTCCCCGTTCCGGAGTGGCGATGTGCTTCCGGGTACGCTCCGGCGCCCAGGGGTGATCGAAAAAATCCTGGTGAAACCCAACCAGCGCCGCCTCGACCGTATTATCGGCAACCGACAAATGCCGGGCAAAGGCCGTTTCCAGCGACGCGTGCGCGCGATAGTAGGCCTGAAAAAACGCCAGAAAATACAGACTGTCCGTATATTGAAAGGTGCGGTGCCGGAAGTCTGCAAACCGCGCGCGATCCGGCTCCGAATGGTTCAAAATGAAATCGTACGGCGCGCCGTCCATCAGGCGGAGCAGGTTTTCCGCGCTTTTGATAATCGTGGCGCGCTGTCCCCAAGCCAGCATGGCCGTCCAAAATCCCATGATCTCGCGATCCTGCAGGTTCGAAAAGCGGTGCGGAATACTAATCGGATCGTCTTGTATAAACGCAGGGCGATTGTACAAATCCACGGCCGCGTCGAGGTAGGCACGCAAACCGGCTCGATCCAGCGCATCTCTTTGCATAGTTTGCCGACATTAGGGTAGCTTGGGTTTCTTTTTTCCGCTGTTTTTGCGCTCGCCGCCGGCGTGTTCGTCCAGCCAATGCTCCAACGTATACCGGGACAAAATACACCCGGCTTTTTCCGCCAAATACAAATACTTGGCCTGCCGGAATTGCGTGAGCAGGCTCAGGCGGACGAATTCGGACAAATCTGCGTCTTCGATCGCAACGCGGTAGGCTTCTTTGGCAGCGCGCTTGTTTTCCCGCGCACGCGCCAGCTGTTCAACCGCCTGCTCAAATTTTTCTAACAAAGCATAAAATTCTTCGTTGCCCTTAAACCGCTCCATCCAATGAGCCAAGTTTGCAATATTTTTCATATCATATTTGTGTACCTGCTTCGTCGGCTCGCCGGCCTCCAAAGTCCTGTTTTCTTTCCACAGGCTGCAATTCGCTGCAAAAGTCAAAAACTTTACAATTATTTAATGTTAAGTTTTTGGAAAAGAGCGAAAAATATCATTTTCCACTCAATTGAGCCTGAACAGAGCCTTGGAAAATCAGTTTGGAAAGCCGGTAAAAACACCGCACCTTTGCGCTCCAAATACAGCGTGTTGGAAAAACAAATTCGTTTGCCGCGCGCGCTAAACCATAATTTGAGCATGGTCGAAACAGCCATTCTCCTGCTTGAGGACGGTACCGTCTTCCACGGGAAAGCAGCCGGAAAAATCGGCGTAACCAGCGGAGAAATCTGCTTCAACACCGGAATGACCGGCTATCAGGAAATTTTCACCGACCCGTCCTATTCCGGTCAAATTCTCGTCGCCACCAATGTCCACATCGGCAATTATGGCATCAAAAACGACGAAATAGAAAGCGAACACATCAAAATCGCCGGTTTTATCTGCCGGAACTTTAATGTGGAGTACAGCCGCGCGCCGGCCGATAAAAGTATCCAAACGTATTTCGAAGAAGAAGGAATCGTGGCGATTTCCGATGTGGACACGCGGGCGCTGGTGCAACACATCCGCATGCGCGGCGCCATGAATTGCATTATTTCCTCAGAAACAACGGATATCGGGATCCTGATGCGCCGGCTACAGGAAACGCCGGCAATGGCCGGACTGGAACTCTCCAGCCTCGTCACTACAAAAATCCCGTACTACGTCGGCAATCCGGATGCACCCCGCCGCATCGCGGTCATGGATTACGGGGTGAAAAAAAATATCCTGCGCTGCTTCGCCGAGCGCAACTGCTACCTGAAAGTGTTTCCGGCTAAAAGCAGCTTCGAGGAGGTAAAAGCCTGGAATCCGGATGGCTACTTCCTGTCCAACGGCCCGGGCGACCCCGCTTCGATGGGGTATGCCGTGGAGGTGGTTAAAAAAATGCTGGACGACGACAAGCCGCTGTTCGGCATCTGTTTGGGGCAGCAACTGCTCGGTCAGGCAGTCGGAATCCCGACGTATAAACTCCACCACGGCCACCGCGGCATCAACCATCCGGTGAAAAATCTGCTGAGCGGCAAATCGGAAATTACCAGCCAAAACCACGGCTTCGGCCTGCTGGAATCGGCCGTTTACGATGCGCCCAGCCTGGTAGAAGCCACGCACATCAACCTGAATGATCAAACGGTGGAGGGTATCCGACTCAAAAACAAACGAGCCTTCAGCGTGCAATACCACCCGGAGGCGGCGCCCGGCCCGCACGATGCGCGGTATCTGTTCGATCAGTTCCTGGCCATGCTCAATGATTAGCGCCGCTTACGATCACCACGATCTCTCCTTTCACCTCCTTGGCTGAAAAATGCGCTTTGAGCTGCGCCAACGGCGCGGTTTTGATCTCCTCATGGAGCTTACTGATCTCGCGCGCCACGCAGGCCGGGCGCTCCGGCTCGCAATGCGCCATCAATTCGTCGAGGCACTTTAGTAGCCGGAAGGGCGATTCATACAGAATAAAGGTGTGGGGCAGCGTAGCGAGGTACTTCAGCCGCGTTTGCCGACCCTTTTTGTGGGGCAGGAAGCCTTCGAAGTGAAAGGTGTCGGAGGGCAACCCGGAAGCGGCTAAGGCCGGCACAAAGGCTGTCGGGCCGGGGAGACACTCCACCCGGACGCCCCGCTGCACGCAGGCCCGCACCAGCAGAAAACCGGGGTCGCTGATCCCCGGCGTACCGGCGTCGGACACCAGCGCTATTATGGCGCCTGCCGCCAATTCGTCGGCGATTTTTTCCACCACCGCATGCTCGTTGAACGCATGAAAAGAACGCAGCGGCGTCGTAATGCCGAAGTGATCGAACAGCCGGCGGCTGGTGCGCGTATCCTCGGCCAGCACCATAGTCACCTCCTTTAGCACCCGCAGCGCGCGCAGGGTGATGTCCTCGAGGTTGCCGATCGGCGTGGGAACGAGATAGAGCATGGGGCGATCTGGAGGCCGTTTACAGAGCTGTCAACGTAAAATCGTACGTTTCTACAATCAGGTTTGCGAGCAATTTTTTGCAGGTCACTTCCACCACTTCGCGGGCGGCGGCCTCGGAATCGGCCTCGAGGGTCATGGCGACATGCCGGCCGATGCGAATGTCCGCAACGCCTTGCACATCGAGGTGGACGAGGTTGTTCAAAACGGTTTTGCCCTGCGGATCCAGGAGTTCCTTGTGGGGCATGATGCGAATGTCTGCGATAAATTTCATGGCGAATGAACGGCTTGCTAAAAGCGTGTCTGGTATGTTCTGTCGAGGGCAAAAATAGGCGCATTTTCAACTCGGCGAGAAAATTTTAGACTTGCGCTGTAATAGGCCTTTTTCAGGTAAATGATTTTTTATTAAAAATAGAATAGGCGATATAGACGAGAATAATTAAACAAAAAGCAAGTTCCTTAACAACCAGGAGCAGCATTAGGAACAGCGCCAGCAGGATTACCAGCGTCTCGTTGCCGCGCAAACGGAATCCCTTGATCTTGAGTCCGGCCAAGGGAATACCTGAAACCATCAGCCAGGACAAAGCACCGGTAATCCCATACAAAAACCAAGTATTGTATTGCAGCCAATCGCCTACCCCGAACCGATTGTGATAAGCTGCAAGCGCAAGTCCCAATACAAATACCGTAGCCGCCGGCGTGCTCAACCCGAGGAAATAACTCGTCTGTCGGGTATCCAAATTGAAGGTGCCCAGCCGGTAGGCGGCGAACATAGAGAAGGCAAAAGCCGGCAGCGCGGCCGGATAGACCAGCGAATAGGCCGTAGAAGCGGGCGGGTAGGCCGTCCAGGCCGGACTTCCGGCCAGCAGCATGTACAACATCGCGCCGGGCGCTACGCCGAAACTGACCACGTCGGCCAGCGAATCGAGCTGCTTGCCAAGTTCGGATTGCACCTTCAGGGCGCGGGCAACCAACCCGTCGGCCGTATCGCAGGCGAAAGACCCCAGCATGCACCAAAGCGCCAAATCCGGCCGACCGCTGAACACCTGAAGCAGGGTGCAGCAGCCCAAGAACAGGTTGAACAAGGTAATCGCGTTGGGTATGTGCGCCCGCATAATGAAAGTCTTAGATTGATGCCCAAAGCGCAAAAGTATTATTATTAACGGAAGCGCCCCATCTATTTCCCGTTTTTTCCGGAATTTTGCACCGCGTTGCAAATAGCATGCCCCCGGCGTGTCAGATGAAACGCCGGGGTATTTTTCTCCTTGTTTCGGATAGCTTGGCATCATTTTTTGGCTAACAAGAGACCAAACGCCCACTTGCCGGAAATTTTTACCCCGGATTTAGCCAACAAAACGGCGCGTTTTTGCGTCTATTAGTAACTAATTAGCCGGTCGCATCTGAACCAAAAAAGGATTCATTTTTCGCCAGACGAAGCGATTTTTTGCAGGCCATAGCAGCGCTACGGTCAAAAAAATTGCGAAGTATGGCGGGAAATGGGATTTTTGAACCAGACAGCGAGCCGGCTAAGTGATTACGTCTTACAAAATTTTACGCGCTCCTGCCCCGGCGCCCGCTTTTCTAACGACTGTTCAAAGCCTTTCCATGAGACACATCGGACTTGTCTTTCTCTTCTGTTGCAGCGCGCTCCCTGCGATTTTTGCACAACCATCCAACGATGAGTGCGATTTCCCCATTGTGCTTACCGACGTCTTCAATTACTGCAGCCCCGTCGGCGGCTTTACCAACGTCGGCGCAACGCCCTCCGCATACGGCCCCGCCACTTGTTACACCGCTACGCAGCGCGACGTCTGGTTTGCCTTTACCGCAGAAGCCACCGATGTCGCCATTACGGTGCGCGGCGCTACCAGCCAAGGGGCGGGCGGCACGCTGCAAAACCCGCAGGTCGCCATTTACTCCGGCGCCTGCGGCGGCGTCATCAACCAACTGGAGTGCCAAACCGCCCCGGCCGGCGCCAATGTCGTGGAGGCCTATCAGGGCGGACTTTTCGTCGGCTCCGTCTATCTCCTCCGAATTCAAGGCGTCAATGGCGCAACCGGCACTTTCCAGATTTGCATCAATAACTACAACCCGCCGGTCGCACCCACCTCCGACTGCCCCACCGCCTCCATCCTGTGCGACAAATCGCCGTTCGTCGTGCGAAAAGTGACCGGCGCAGGCAATAACATCACGGAAATTGACGACGCCTCCTGTTTCTTCAACGGCTCGCCGGTGAACAATGAATCTAACTCCACCTGGTTCGTCTGGACCTGCTCGCAATCGGGCACCCTGGAATTCACCCTCACGCCGCTGAATGCGCCCGACGACCTCGATTTTGTGGTGTATCGCCTGCCCAACGGCATCGCCAACTGCCAGGGCAAGATCGTGGAACGCTGTATGGCCTCCGGCTCTTTCAATTTTCCCAGCCCTTGCATGGGGCCGACCGGACTTCGCGCCGGGGAATCGGATACCAGCGAAGACGCAGGCTGCCAACAATCGGATGATAACGCCTGGCTCTCCCCGCTGAATATGACGGCCGGCCAGAGCTACGCCCTCGTCGTGAATAATTTTTCAGCCACCGGAAATGGCTTTTCCATCGAATTCGGCGGAACCGGACAATTCCTCGGACCCCAAGCCGCTTTTACCACCGTACCGAACGCGGTCTGCGCGGGCGTCCCCGTTCAAGTGATCGACGCTTCCTCGTTCCCCATCGGCGCCATCACCGGCTGGAACTGGAGTTTCGGCGCAGACGCAACGCCCCAAACCGCCACCGGAAAAGGTCCGCATACCGTCAGCTTTACCATGCCGGGCGTGCACCCGGTAGTGATGACCATCACAACCGACCTCGGTTGCAAGGTGACCGATATCCAAACCGTCCTGATTTATCCCGATGTCGAAGTAGATACGCTGATCGCAGAACCCGACTGCAACGGCGGCACCAACGGCGCCATCACCATTACCAATATCCAAAGCGGCACGCCGCCTTATCTTTTTAGCTGGCAAGGCGGGGCGTTTACGCCAAATAACACGCTCAGCGGACTTCCGGTCGGCCAGTACAGTCTGGTGATCCGAGACGCTAATAATTGCGAAACAGACCTGGAAGTGGCCGTCAAGGAACTGGAACTGCGCGTAGCGCCCGTCGTCACGCCCCCGCTCTGTACCGACGAATCCAACGGACAAATCACGCTCAATGTAACCAACGGTACCGGCCCCTACCAGTTCAACTGGGGCGGCGGATTCGTACCTACCAACACCCAGGGCGGGTTCGCAGAAGGCGTTTATACCATCCTCGGCATAGACGCCACCCTCTGCAAAGGTACCTTTGTCGTGACCGTCACCGATAACCCGCCGGTCACCCTCGAGACGGAATCGGTGGATATCACCTGTTTCGGCCTGGACGACGGCGTTGGTATCGCCAAACCCGGCGGCGGCGTCGGTAATTTTTCTTTCCGCTGGAGCGATAACCAATCCGAAGCGGAAGCCACCAACCTGCCGCCCGGCAATTACACCGTCACGGCAACCGACGGCAACGGCTGCACCCGCACCGGGCAAATTACCATCAACGAACCGCCGGATTTGCAACTGGCGCTGCTCGACGTGCAAAACCTGCTCTGCAACGGCGTGCCAAGTGGCGAAATCCGCGTGGAAGGCAGTGGCGGCCGACCGCCCTACACGTTTAGTCCGGACGGCACGCAATACGTACCCACCGATACGCTCGTCAATCTGCCTGCCGGTAATTATCAAGTGAAAATAAAAGACGCTTCGGGTTGCACCGATTCGGTGCAGGCCGTCATCAGCCAACCGCCACCGCTGATTGTGGACGTCCAACCGGCCGATACGCTCATCGGCCTCGGATATGGTTTTCAAACAGCGACCCTCACCGGCCCCTCCGGCCGACCGGTAACGTTTGAATGGACGCCCACAGCCGGATTGAGCTGCACCGATTGTCCGGAACCCACCGTGCAAGCGATCGGCGATCAAATTTATCTGGTCAAAATTACCGACGAGACCGGCTGCGTCGCCTTCGACACGATGCGCGTGCGCGTGAATCGGGAACGCCCGATTTACATCCCCAATGTATTTGCGCCGGCCAAACCGTATCCCAACGATCATTTTACCCTGTTCGGAAATCCGGCTGCCGAAAACGTCGCCCTGCTGCGTATCTACGACCGCTGGGGTGCGCTGATTTTTGAAAAAACAGAGTTTGAACTCAATGAACCAAACCTCGGCTGGGACGGCACGTACAAAGGCCAAGCCCTGGACGGCGTGTTCGCCTTCTATGCCATCGTGCGCTTCGTTGACCAGGTAGAAGTACTGTACGAAGGCGACATCACCGTCATCCGCTAATCTGCAATCTGTTTATGTTCCGCCTCGCCTACCGCCTCCTCAAACTGATTTTTCGGCTACAAATTCGGATATTCTACCGGCGCAGGACGGTGCTTGGCAAGGATCATTTTCGTTTCGAAGGCCCCGCCATTGTGGTAGTCAATCATCCGAGTACGCTGATGGATGTGCTGAATGCCGGCGTAGAAATCCGGCAGGAGATGTTTTTTTTGGCCAATTACGGATTGTTTCGGCATCCCGTCGCCAACTGGTTGCTGCGGCGCATGTATTGCATCCCGGTGATGCGCGCCGAGGATCAGCGGCCGGGTGAGGAGCGGGACAACAGCGCGGCGTTTGAGGCTTCCTTTCAGCGCCTGGAGCGCGGGGACGTTTTATTTGTTGCCGCCGAGGGGGTCAGTTGGATGAATCGCTTCGTGCGCCCTTTGAAGACCGGCGCCGCCAGGATCGCCCTCACGACAGAATCCCGCAACGATTGGGCGCTGGAGGTAAAAATTATCCCCGTCGGCCTTTCGTATTCCGCGCCGGATCGGTTTCGCAGCGAGGTGGTGGTGCAGGCCGGCGCGCCGATGTATGCACGCCAATGGGCGGCTGCATTTAAAACGAACCCGGAAGAGGCGATCTCGGCCATGACTACGCAATTGGAGGAGCAGCTCCGGGCGCTTACGATCCATACCCGCGACGAAAGCGGCGAGGTCTTTATCGGCCGCCTGGAAGCAATCGCCGCCCAGGACAACCCGCTGCCGCCGGCGGCCGGTTTCCGCCGTTCCCAGCTTTTTACCGCCCGTTTTTTGGACGATGCGGGGCTCCGGCAAGCCGTGGACGCCTATTTTGATCTTTTAAAAGAAAACAAGACATCGGATAAGGGGATCGCCCTGCGCAACGCGCGCCACCCGTACCGCGCCGCCATGACAGAGGCCGCGCTGCTCACCTTGGGCGCGCCCGTTATCCTCCCTGCGCTGGAAATCTGGTTTTTGCCCTGTTTTATCCCCTGGTTGATGAATAAAAGCCTGAAACTATACGTGGGGTACAGCGCCGTGGTGAAAATATTTTTCGGTATGATAACCTTTCCCCTGGCAATATGGGCCGTCTATGCCGCCGCGCTTCGTGCAAGCGACAGCGTTTTGGCGGCGACGGCGGCCGTGGGCGGCATGGTTCTGTTGGGCTTTTTGGGGGAATCGTACCTGAAACTTATACAAAATATGCAGGCGCGCCTGCAGGCGTTCCGGCTACCCGCCGAAAAAGCGGAGAAACTGATCCAGATGCGGGAAAATATTGCGCGCCGATTGCGCACAACGCAGGAAGATTGACCAGAAACCTTTGCGCCGGACAATATTTTCACCGCACAACCTACCTTTGATGTTTCGGATTGTCCTTTGTTTTCGCTTTGCCAAACAAATACTCACTTATGCGCCTGCTTATCCCCACGCTGCTCCTGCTCCTTGCCCAACTGTGCGCCGCACAACAACAGCCCCCCCGGGACAGCGTCCGCATCGCCAACCCGTCTTTTGAAGATACCCCGCGCGCATCCGCCTCGCCCGCAGGCTGGAGCACCGGGACGCCCGGCAGCACGCCGGATATCATGCCGGGCGCCTGGGGCGTCCAATGCGCCCCGCTGGACGGGAAAAGCTGCCTAGCGCTCGTCACCCGCGAAGACGGCACCGTGGAGGACGTCGGCCAGCGCCTCGACGTCGCCCTGAAAAAAGACTCCTGCTATACCTTTTCGCTGTTCCTCGCCCACTCAACCCAATATGTAGGCTACAACCTGCCCGTTCGACTCCGCGTCTGGGGCGGCGCAACACCCGGACAAAAAACCGTGCTGCTGGCCAGTACGCCCCTGATCAGCCATACCAAGTGGAAAGCGTACAAACTTCAATTCGTCCCGACCGCCAATATCCTCTCCATCACGCTGGAGGCCTATTACGCCCCCGGAACGCTGTTCAAATACCGCGGAAATATCCTGCTGGATCACTGCTCCGCCATCTGGCGATGCAACCGCGCCTGAACACGCGCAGATTACTACCACTTTTAGGTAATTGTATCATAATGAAAAATATATATGGTACAATTATTGGTGTAAGAATGATTTACTGTAAGAACGTAGCCGGACGCGTCTGAGCCTAAAAAGAGTTCATTTTTAGCCAAACGAAGTGTTTTTTGGCCTTTAGGGACGAAAAATCGCAGATTAGGGTGAAAAAATGGGCCTTTGTGGTTCAGACGACGAGCCGGGTATACGTGCCTTGCACCGTATAATCGCTCATAAAAGTCATTCCGCGTGGTGGTCAATATCTCCTCTACTAAAACGCTGCGGCTAATTGTCGCCGACGATCAGCCCATCTTCATCGAAGGGCTGCGCATCGTCTTATCCTCCACAGAGCCGCCGCTGCACTGCGAAGTCAAAGGCGTGGCCAGAGACAGCAAGCAAATCCTGGAACTCATTCGGGATAACGACGCGGATCTGCTGCTGCTGGACATCAACCTGCTGGATCCGGAGAACCTGAAGCTGCTGCCGGAACTCAAAAAGTCGTCCGGCAAACTCCGGGTGATCGTTATGACTTCCTACGACGATCCACGCCTGGTTAAAGCGGCTTTCCGCGCCGGCGCCGATGGCTATCTGCTCAAAAATTCTTCGCGGGAAGAATTGATCCGCGCAATCCAGGAAGTCGTGCTGGCCGGCAATACGTTTATGGGCAAGGGCGTCGCCGTATCCGACCGACCAGCCGGCGAAACAAACGGCGCAAACCGACCGGACGACCGCTTTATGCGCAAGTACGGACTAACGCGCCGCGAAATGGAGGTCATGCGCTATATCGGCCAGGCATTTAGCAATAAAGACATTGCCGATCAACTCTTCATCAGCGATCAAACCGTGAGCGTACACCGGAAAAATATCATGCGCAAAATCGGGGTCAAAAGCACCGCCAGCCTGATCAAAATTGCGTTCGAACACAATTTAGTATAAACGGACGTCTCTACTTAGTAACTACTTAGCCGGGTCGTTGTACCAGACATGACCCGGCTAAGTAGTTACGCTATTTATTCGCCAGCTGGCCGCAAGCGGCGTCAATATCCCGACCGCGACTGCGGCGCACGGTAACCGTGACCTTCTGCTCTGCGAGGTAAGCCGCAAAAGCGTTGAGCCGCTCTTCACCCGATTTTGTAAAGGGCGCGCCGTCAATCGGATTGTACTCGATGATGTTTACCCGAACGGGAAAACGGCGGCGGCAAAGCTGCACGAGGCGCTTGGCGTCCTCCACATTGTCGTTGAAGCGCTCAAAAGCAATGTATTCGAAGGAAATTCTGTTGTGCGTCTTGCGGTAGAAATACTCGAGGGCGGTCATGAGCGCCTCCAAGTTATTCGATTCATTGATCGGCATGATCTCGTTGCGCTTGACATCGTCCGCTGCGTGCAGGCTGAGTGCGAGATTACCGCGGTAGCCGTCGTCGGCCATCTTCAGAATCATCTTGGCAATACCGGCCGTGCTGACCGTGATACGCCGGGCCGCCATGCCCAGGCCTTCCGGCGGTGGACTCGTGAGCCGGGCGACGCTTTCGATGGTGGCCGCGTAATTGAGGAGCGGTTCGCCCATGCCCATATACACGACGTTGGTAATCGAATGGCCGAAGGCCTCGAGGCATTGCTTGTTGACCAGCACCACCTGGTCGTAGATTTCCCCGGCGCCGAGGTTGCGTTTCCTGCCCAGCCTACCGGTGGCGCAAAAAGTGCAGGTGAGGCTGCAGCCGATTTGCGTGGAGACGCAGACCGTAAAGCGCTCGTCGGCCGGCACGGGAATCAGGACGCTTTCAATCTTGTGCCCGTCATAGGTTACCCAGCGGGATTTGATCGTGCCGTCGGCGCTGTGCTGCACTTTGTCTTCCTGCAGGGTATGTAGGCTGAAATTGGCTTTAAGTTTTTCCCGCAGCGCCTTTGAAAGGTTGCTCATGGCGTCAAAATCGGTGACCGATTTTGCCCACAGCCATTCGTACACTTGTTTTACGCGAAAACGCGGTTCGCCCCACGCTGCAAGCAGGGTTTCCATTTCAGACAGGGAGAGGGCGCGAATGTCGCGCAATACCATTGAATTTTCCAAAAGAATAAGATTTCCGGCCGGCATGCAGCCGGTCCGCTACATAATTAGTAAGCCCCAAAGTACCGGCGCAAAAACCACTCCAGCGTCAGCAAGCCGGCAAGGAGCGCAAAAATCCACTTCAGGTTGATGAGCGGATTGGTTCGGTTCGTTTGATAAATCACCGGTTTGACCGTTTCTTTGGCTTGAATTTTTTCCGCAATGCTGCTGATATCCGCCGGCGCGACCGTCTCGCCGCCGAATTGATTGCTCAATTGGCGCAGCACGGCGTGGTTGGCGGCCGTCTCAAACAATTCCAGCTGGATCGGGCGCACGCTAAACTTTCCTTCATACACCATCGCCTGGCCGTTGAAGGTAGCGCCGGCCTTAAACGTGTAATTCCCGACCGGCAGGATACCCGCGTTCAGCGCGTACGCTTTCCCGACTTTATTGAAGGTGTAGGTAAATTCTTTGCCGTCTTTATTGCGGATCACGATGCCCACGTCCGGGTCGTTGGTCAGTTCGTAGTTGTCGTTGTAGAGTTCGGCGCCGAAGCTGACCGGTTCGTTTTCGTTGAAAATACTTTGGTCGAGCGTGACGCGAAACTTGCGTTTATCCTCTTTTATAGAGAGGTACTGCACCGTTTTTCCAAAAATCTCATCAAAAATATCGTGATTTTGGTGCTGCAAGTAGTCGAACAACCGCCATTTCCACAAGCCTTCTGCGAGGAAAACGCCCGTCTTCACGCCGTTTGTTTCCCCGACAGCCAACAGAGGCTGGTCGGTATCTACTTTTCCAATGCGTTTGTAGAGGATCACCTGCGCCTGCGGGGTCGCGGAAAACGAGCCGAAAGCAGACACGACCGGATTGAATTGCGGAAGCGCCTCCACGACGGCAGGATCAATATGGAACGCGCTGAAACGAGGAGAAACCTTCGCCTGCACGTCGTCCGATTGCCGCGCGTCGCTGCGCAGGTTGATCAGGCCTTGCATGCCCGACAAAACGGTGAAATTGGTTTGCATCCCGGCGATGAAAAGTCGCGGAATACGCCGATCGTCCATTTTTTGCACCAGTCCGCTGATATCCGCCGTAGCGGAGGGCAGATTGTGGAGGAGGACAAAATCAAATTTGGACACATCCAATCCGGGTGCGCCGAAATAGACGGTGCTGATCTCGTAATTTTTGTTGGATTCCAGCATCTGGCGCAGCGCGGAGAGATCCGGGTGCGGGGCGTTGGCCAGGAGGAGGATTTTTTGGCGCGCATCGAGTACGTCTATAAAAATCTCCTTGCTGTTGTTGGCGGGCAGGGCCTCGCCGTTCACCTTGGCGACGCGAATCAGGTACTGCGCGACGCCGGGTTTGTCTGCTTCGAGAAGCACTTCTTTGGTGGTAAAAAAATCGTTGCTGCCGATGGAGATTGGGAACGACTGTAACTGCCGGGTCTGCTCGCCATCCACCCGGCTGACCGTAAGCACCGTTTGCGCGCCACTGCAGTTGGCGGCGGCCACGTCTATTTGAATGCTGAATTTATCGCCCAAGTAGGCGATTTTATTGTGAAAAACCCGTTTTACCACCAAGTCTTTGCGCGGCGTCGTATCGCCGAGCGCTACGGTATATACGGGCGCCGCAATTTGTGCGCCGGAATAGGCCGGATTGCTGCCCTCGTTGTAAATGCCGTCGGTGGCCATCACCACGGCGCCGAGGTTTTGAGCGCCGTAGAGGTCGTAGGCGGTTTGCAGCAACTCGGAGAAGTTGGAAATTTTATCCGTGAATTTAAAATCCACCCCCTCGCGCACCTCGTCGCCGAAAGCCAGCTCATGCACCTCATACTGGTCTTCCAACGCGGCGCGCAAACCGACCCAGTCGGATTTGTATTTTTCCAGAGCCGGCTCCGACATCGTGCCCGCAATACTCTCCGACTGATCCTGCGCCAACACAACCACCGGTTTTTTGATCTCGGTGACCGACGACTTGATGATCGGAGACAACAGCAGCACGCCGATCAACGTCACCGCCAGCCAACGCAACAGCCCCAACCAGCGGTTGAGTACCGGAGATTGCTCGCGAAAGGTGGTGTCGCGGTAATACAACAGCATGGCGTACCCCAATCCGAGCAGCATGCAGAGCAATAAAAACCAAGCGGGATATTGAAAAGAAATATTGGACATACCGGAGCTCAAAGAAACAATAAAAAGTGCAGGTCGTGTACCCGTATAACGCGAATCAGGGCGCAAAATTGGGAAAAATATCGCAAATGAACGGAAGGATTCCACAGCCCCGGCGCACGCGCATCTTGAAGGAGCAATTTTTTTTCGGCAGAACCCCCTTTTTACAAAACATTTAAAGAAAAAGGTGTTTAATTGCAATCTAAACTGTTTTCTATGAAACAATACGCATTCCTGTTAGTTTGTTTTTTTCTAACAACCGCGCTTTTTGCACAAAAAAATAAATCCGCCAAACCGGCGCCGACACCCGAAAAACCGGCCGAAACACTCCCGGTGGACACGGCGCGCCTCCGTTCACTCAACTGGCGCAATATCGGCCCGTTCCGCGGCGGCCGCTCGGCGGCGGTCACCGGCGTCCCCGACAACCCCAATCTCTACTATTTCGGCAGCACCGGCGGCGGTGTGTGGCGCACGGAAGACGGCGGCCGCAGCTGGGAAAATATCTCCGACGGCTATTTCGGCGGCTCGATCGGCGCCGTGGAAGTGGCGCCCTCGGATCCGAACGTCCTCTATGTCGGCGGCGGCGAAAAAACGGTCCGCGGCAACGTCAGCTATGGTACCGGCCTCTGGAAAAGCGAAGACGCCGGCCGCAGCTGGAAATCGCTGGGGCTCAATAACAGCCGCCATATCCCCCGCATCCGCGTACACCCCAAAAACCACGATATCGTCTATGCCGCCGTCCTCGGCGACCTCTTCAAAAGCAGCGAGGAACGCGGCCTCTACCGCAGCAAAGACGGCGGAAAATCCTGGGAACGCATCCTCTTCGTCCACGCAGACGCCGGCGCCATTGACCTCTGCATGGATCCAACCAACCCGCGCATCCTCTATGCCGCTTTCTGGCGCGTGCGCCGCGAACCCTGGGCGCTGTCATCCGGCGGCCACGGCAGCAGTATCTGGAAAAGTACCGACGGCGGCGATACCTGGACGGAAATCACCCGCAACGAAGGCCTGCCCAAAGATACCATCGGCATCGTGGGCCTGACGGTGTCGCCCGCCCAACCCGACCGCGTCTGGGCGCTCGTCGAAAGCCCAACCGGCGGCCTCTTCCGCTCCGACAACGCCGGAAAAACCTGGACGAAAGTGAATGACGACCGCGCGCTGCGCCAACGCGCCTGGTATTACACCCGGATTTACGCAGACCCCGCAGACGAAGACGTGGTGTATGTGCTCAATGTCAATTACCACAAATCCAAAGACGGCGGCAAAACTTTCAGCCGCGCCAGCGCCCCCCACGGCGACCACCACGACCTCTGGATCGCGCCCGAAAATCCGCGCCGCATGATTATCGGCGACGACGGCGGCGCACAGGTCACCTACGACGGCGGCGAAACCTGGAGTACCTATCACAACCAACCCACCGCGCAGTTCTACCGCGTCACCACCGACAACGCCTTCCCCTACCGAATCTACGTCGCCCAACAAGACAACTCCACACTCCGCATCGCACACCGCTCCGACGGCTACGCCATCACCGAACGCGACTGGGAACCCACCGCAGGCGGCGAATCCGGCCATATCGCCGTGGATCCGCTCGACAACGAAATCGTGTACGGCGGCTCGTACCACGGCTACCTGACCCGCATGGACCACCGACGCCAAACCGAACGACACGTCAACGTCTGGCCCGAAGACAATATGGGCCACGGCGCCGAAGACGCAAAATACCGCTTCCAGTGGAACTTCCCCATCTTCTTCAGCCCGCACAACCCAAAGAAATTGTACGCCGCCGGCAACCGACTGTTCGCTACCTACAATGAAGGCCAATCCTGGGAAGCCGTCAGCCCGGATCTGACCACCAACGACCCCGCTAAACAAAAATCCAGCGGCGGATCGATCACGCAGGACAATACCTCAGTGGAGTACTACTGCACCATCTTCGCCGCCGCAGAAAGCCCCCGAAAAGAAGGGATCCTGTGGACCGGCTCAGACGACGGACTGGTGCACGTCTCTCAAGACGGCGGTAAATCCTGGAAAAATGTCACGCCGCCCGATCTGCCCAAGTGGACGATGATCAATAGCGTGGAACCCGACCCGTTCAACGACGGCGGCTGCTATATCGCCGCCACGGCGTATAAACTCGGAGATTACCAACCTTATCTGTACCGCACGACAGACTTCGGCGCCAACTGGGAAAAAATCGTCGCCGGGATCCCTCCCGCGCACTTCACCCGCGTGCTGCGCTGCGACCCCGCACGCCAAGGCCTCCTGTACGCAGGCACGGAAGCAGGAATGTATTGCAGCTTCGACAACGGCCGACGCTGGCAGCCCCTGCAACTGAACCTGCCCATCGTACCCATCACCGACCTGACCGTGAAAAACGGTAACCTGATCGCCGCTACACAGGGTCGCTCGCTCTGGATGCTGGACGATCTGAGCCCGCTGCACCAACTCCCCGCCGCCGAAACGAGCGCCCCGGATATCCAACTACTCCGACCGGCGCCGACCTATCGCATGGAAGGCGGCGGCAACGGCAAGGCTTCCCTAAGTGCCGGCGGAAACCGCCAAACCGGGGTTTTTATCCACTACTTTTTGAAAAATAAACCCGGCGAAAAAGACACTGTCAAAATCAGCATCCTCGAAGCCGACGGCGATCTGATTAAAACATTCTCCACCGCCGATAAGGAAAATAAACTGACGGCCGGACAGGGGGCCAACCTATTCGTCTGGAATATGCGGTACCCCGACGCCGAAAAATTCGACGGCATGGTGCTCTGGAGCTACGGACTCGCCGGCCCTAAAGCTGTGCCCGGCGCTTACCGCGTGCGACTCGAAGCCGCCGGCCAAATCCTGGAGCAAACTTTCGAAATTCTCGCCGATCCGCGCTCCCAGGCCTCGACTGCCGATTTTAAAAGCCAGTTCGAATTTGTGCAGGAAATCGGACAAAAAATC
The DNA here is from genome assembly GCA_032115775.1 of Saprospiraceae bacterium. Lineage (GTDB taxonomy): Bacteria > Bacteroidota > Bacteroidia > Chitinophagales > Saprospiraceae > M3007. Next base: position 51,655 of record JAUMBL010000038.1, read on the forward strand.
ACTGCCATGCACCGCGCCATTAAGGAAATCCGCGAACTGCGCGCGCAAATCAACGACCTGAAAGCACGCCTGCCTAAAGACGATAAATTTAAACCGATCCTCGAACTTGCCGGACGCATGGACTCCGTGATGACCGCCGTGGAAAATGAACTCTACCAAACTAAAAACAGATCCTCCCAAGATCCACTCAACTTCCCCGTCAAACTCAACGACAAACTCGCAAACCTGATGGGCCTGAACGTCGGCCATGATTTCCCGCCCACCGCGCAATCGCTGCTGGTGCGCGACTACCTGTTCGGACTAACGGACGCCGAACTCGCCAAGTGGAAAACGATCAAGGAACGCGACCTGCCCGAAATCAACCGGCTGGTACGCAGCCTGGAAGTGAACGTGCTGCGCCTGCAGGATAAAAAAGAATAGCGATAAAAATGGGTAGCGGATACTGTTGGGCGACTATTACCGCTCTTGACTGTATTTCGCCGCCTTCGGCGGCGAAATACAATAGCGAACAATTGTCTTTTTTTTGATTTTTTTAATAAAAAAATCAAAAAAAAGACAATTGTTGAAATATTGTTTTTATAAAAACGAATTAATGGACTTTTTATAAAATCCCTTAATCATTGCAATCGCGCACATTGGGGCGCCACCCAAAAATGCGCCGGCAAACGCAATGCGTCAAAAACATGCCGGCTTTCCGCCCACAACTGCTACCTTTGCGCAGCATTGCTGCGAAAAGGTAGCAGTTGCGCTTACGGTATTAATTTCTACGACATGGCTCGATCCAGGCGAATCCAGGACATTTTGCAGTTTGCGTTGTTTTGCGGTATTGTCTTCTTCGTCAATATCCTCGCCAACGCGTTTTACACACACCTCGACCTCACGGAGGAAAAACGCTTCACGCTGACCAAACCGACCCGGGAACTGCTGAAAGGCCTGGACGACCGCATCTACGTGCAGGTACTCCTCGAAGGCGAGTTCCCCGCCGGCTTCAAGCGCCTCCAAACGGCCACCCGCGAAATGCTGGACGATTTTCGCGGCGTCAGCGGATATGTTGACTATGCCTTCAGCGACCCCAATCAGGGATCGGTGGAGGAAATCAATGAGCGCCGCAAAGCGCTGGCAGAAGACGGCATCGTGCCCGTCAATTTGCGGGTGGCAGAACAAGGCGAAACCTCCCAAAAAATCATCTACCCGGTCGCTATTTTTAATTTCGGCGAGCGCCGAATCCCCATTAAATTGCTGGAAAACGAATCGCCCAGCCTGTCGCCCGACCAGGTGATCAACAACTCCGTCAGCCTCCTCGAATATAAATTCGCCAACGCCGTAAAAAAATTACGCACCCCAACCAAACCAATTATTCTGTTTTCCCGCGGACACGGCGAACTGGAACCGCTCCAAACCGCCGACCTGGAACGCGGCCTGCGACAATTTTACGAAACGGATCGCATCTCCCTCGACTCCGTGACCCAACTCAAACCCGACGAATGCGCCCTGCTGATCGTGGCTAAGCCGCGTTTCAATTTCCCGGAAAAAGACAAGTTCAAAATTGACCAGTACATTATGCAGGGTGGCAAGGTGCTCTGGCTCATAGACCGCCTGAATGCCGACCTGGACAGTATGCGATTCACCGGCCAATTTATTCCGCAGGACTATCCGCTCAACCTCGAGGATCTGCTGTTTAAATACGGCGCGCGCATCCAGCCCGACCTGGTGCTCGACCTCGAATGCACCAAAATCCCCCTGCGCGTCGGCCAACTGGGCAATGCCCCGCAATTTGACCTGTTCGACTGGTTCTACCACCCCGCCGTCCTGCCCGCCGGCAAACATCCGGTGGTGAAAAACCTGGATCGCGTGGAACTCAAATTCTGCTCCTCGATTGATACCATCCGAACCAAGACGCCGATTACCAAAACTGCCCTGCTTACCTCCAGCCGATACAGCCGCCTGCAATTCAGCCCCGTAAACCTGAATTTTGAAATCCTGCGCTATCAGCCAGACCCGGAAAAATTCAACAAAGGGATGCAAACCGTGGGCGTACTGCTGGAGGGCATCTTTCCGTCTAATTACGAAAATCGCGTATCGGAGGACATGATGGCCGGGCTGCGCCAACTCGGTATGGAGTACCGTTCCGCCAGCGTACCCAACCGGATGATCGTCATCAGCGACGGCGATGTGGCGGCTAATGTCATTCGAGATCCCGCCCAGGAATCCTGGTTCCCGCTCGGCTTTAACCGCTTTGAAAATAAAACCTATGCGAACCGGGAACTCATGCTCAACGCCGTGGAGTACCTCATCGAGGCGAACGGCGTGATCGAGGCGCGATCTAAAGAAGTAAAACTCCGCCTGCTGGACAATATCAAGGCCAAAGAAGAAAAAACGTACTGGCAACTGCTCAATATCGCAGTACCCCTGCTTTTCCTCAGCCTCTTCGGCTGGATGTTCCACTGGTTCCGCAAACGCAAATACGCCGCCTGATGATCAAGCGCATCGTGAAAATGACTTTCCGGGAAGAGGGCGTGGATACATTCCTGAACGAGGTATTCGAATCCTCCAAATCCGCCATCCGCGCATTCCCGGGTTGCCGGCACATGGAATTGCTCCGGTTTACGGACGACCCACGGGTGCTCTTTACGTTCAGTATCTGGGACGGCCCGGAGGCGCTGGAGGCCTATCGCCGGTCGGAATTATTTCAAAATACCTGGGCCAAAACCAAAGCACTCTTTGCGGAAAAAGCAGAGGCTTGGTCGGTGGAGGTGGCAGACGCCCCCTAATCGCGCTATTTTCTGCCAAAATCAGCCGGAATTTCGCCCCATTGCGCCGTTTCCCATTTTAGAATCGGATTAGTCACCTTATTAACCGACAGCCATTTTTCAGCCCGCTCGATGAGCTGAAAAATCGGCTCGTTTCGGTCGGTCTGCTCCAACTTCGTACGGCAGGTTTTTGCCTTAACCCAGCTTTGCGCATTGCGGGAGTCTGAATAAATGGGCATTTTCGGCTTACCTGCTTTTTGCAGAAAAGCGAGGGCGTGAACCAGCGCGAGAAACTCGCCGATGTTATTGGTGCCATCCGGCATTGGCCCGATCCGAAACAATTCCTTACCCGATGCAATGTGCACCCCCCTGTACTCCATATCACCCGGATTGCCGCTGCAGGCGGCATCGACGGCCACGCTGTCGAGTTGTACGCCCGCTTTTTGCAGCCCGGCCGGCGATAAAGTCACGTTTTTGGTATCCTTACCGACATACGACCAGTAAGAGCCGCGAAAGGCCGTCTCTGCCTCGGCGCGGGAAACAAAGCTTTTATATTTTGCACCGGGAAACCCTTCGATTTGACGCCGCGCAGCCTCCCACTGATCGTACACGCCGGGTTTGTGGCCATCCCAGACGACGTAATATTTTTGCTTGGCCAAAATTGCGTAAGATGTGCCGACAGCGATCCGGTATTCAAAAATCCCGTTCCGACCGGCGGCAGAATTATTTTAATTCCCGGTTAAAAATAGTCTCCAACTGTTCCGCTTTCAGGTTTTTAGCCACGATCGTGCGGTCTTTGTTCAGCACGTACAGTTCGGGCGTATTATCCACGAAATATTTAGCATAAATTGCCCGGTTTGTTGGATCGAAGACATTGGTGAAAGAGAAGCCGTATTTTTTCAAAAAAGCTTTCCATTCCGCATCGGTGGTATTCACAGAAATGCCGTAGAAATCCACCCCTTTGCCTTTCCATTTGCGATAGAGGTTTTCAATTTCCGGCGCTTGTTCCTGGCAGTGTTCGCAGTGGGGGCTGAACATAAAGATCACGATGACCGGGGCGGTCATTTCGTAGATACTTTTGAATTCGCCGTATTGGTTTTGCGCGCGCACATCCGGCCCTTTTTTCCAGAGCAAGCTTGCCTCCATTTCCCGAACGTGCTTTTGGAGTTTTTCCAGGTTTTCTTTGGTATCCCAGGTTGCATACTCGGGTTTGAAATATTTTAGGATGATATTGACGTACACCGCTTCGCCGTCCATCACCGAGGTTTTGCCGTTTTCATACTGAATGGCAATCCAGTTGGCAAAAAACTTAAAATATTCCGGATAAGGCAGGACTTTTTGCACCAGTGCGTCGGTTATGGACAGCAGCGAGTCGCGTTGTTGCGGGGTGAGTTCCTTCACATACCGGCGAAGTTTGTTAAAAATAACGGGCGTACCGAGCAGGCGCGGATCGTTGAAATCTACGCCGTCCCAGAAACGCGCGCGGTAATCGGCCACTTGCGCTACCGTATCCACATCGCCGTTAGATTTGCGGATATCGCGGAATTCCGGATTTTGGCCGGCGATTTTAAATTTGGTGAAAAATGCATCGGGGTATTGCTTGGCAAGTTCCCTGACGTGGGCGTCGCGTTCTGCCATAATCGCTTTTTGGCGCGCTTTCGCCTGTTCCGCCTCCGGGGTTCCGGGCGATTTTTTGATTACTTCAGCCAGTCGGCCGATTTCAGGCTCCTGCGCAGCCTGGAAGCGGAGATTTGTGTAAAAAAGTTCGGTGTTGATGGAACCGCTTACTTTAACGGTGTTAAACAGATCGGCAATCTGACCTTCCATTGTAAAACGCTGATCGGTGCTGTCCACCAGAAAAGAAAGATTTTTATTTCCGGGCAGCAGGAAGGTATAAAAGCCGGGTCGGAGGACGGTATCGCGTTTCAGGGTAAACCGGCCGGTCGCGTCCGCTGCGGTAGAGTCGGCGATGAAATTTTGATCGCCGTAGATACCGACCAGTTTGACCGGCCCGGCGCTCATGCCGTCTATACGGACGTCAATAAGCGTTTTTTGGGCGAAAGAAGCCACGGAGACTGCCAGGAGAAGCAGCAGCGCGAAGATCATTTTTTGCATCATGACGAGTTCGTGTGAGATGTAATTCAGTAATTTTGGGCAAAATTAAAGCCTTCCTGCGATTAGAAAACCGCATTAAGAGCTTATTGACAATCCGTTAAAAATTGCTGAACATGCGCGCGACTCAAGCGCGCACCCTGGCCAACCGAAGCGCTTTCAGCAAGAAATCCGGCAGCGGTTTTTCCGGTTTACGTCGATTTTTCAAACTGATAAAGAGCCCCCATTTTTTAAGAATCGGAATGCGGTGCGTTTCGACAAATTCGATCAGCGCGCCGTCCGGGTCTTCGATGTACGAGAAAGAACCGGCCGCCGCCCCCATACTGAAACTGCCGCTGGAATCCACTGTAAAAGGATGCCCTTTCGCCGCGCAAAAATCGCGGAGCGCCGCCATATTGCAGACGTCGAAGCACAGGTGGATGAATCCCAGATCACCCCAAAAACGATTTTCGAATATTTTACGCGGCCGGCGGTCGAGCGTCTGCACCAATTCGATTTCCGAATTGCCAAACAGCCGGCAGAACGGCCCACGCCGCGGCGTAGCGTGACGAAGCAGCACGCGGCGTACGGTCTGATCCCCGCCTGGCAAATTTGCAAAATCCTCGAACCGCCCGGTTTGATCATAAACAATTGTTTCGTATCCCAGCAGGCCCTGATAGAATTCGAGTGCGCGCGACATATCGGACACCCCAATAAGGCAGCCGTAAATACCGCCGGTGTGGGCCTTGAGTTTGGGATTAAACCATTCGTTGCTTCCCACGACTTCGAACAAATTGCCCCAGGGGTCGCGGGCGTAAAAATGCTGCCGACCGTCCGGACAAGTACGCAGTTCAGGGCAACATTCCACGCCCCGCGCGCGCAGCGCCTCGTAGCTGACCGCTGCGTTTTTGGATTTCACCTTGGCGACGAAGATACCCAAGTCGCCTAATTCCGGCGTAAAATCCGGGGCTGCCGGGCGCCGGCAGGTGTATTGCCAAATTTCCATGCCGCCGCCGCCTTGCAAATTGACGGCCAAAATAGCCCGGCGATTCCGAGCCTGTCCGCCTGTATAGGGGAGCATCAGCCCGGCGGTCGCCGAATCGTCGAACATCGGCAAATCCATGCCAAAATGTTCAGTGTGCCATTGGAGCGCAAGTTGCGCGTCGCGGACGCCGATGCCGATTTGTTGAATACCTGAAATGAACATAGGCGTTGGACGGGTTATAGCGGTTAGCGAGCGTAAGCGACGGCGCGTTTTTCGCGGATCACAGTGACCCTAATTTGGCCGGGATACTGCATCTCGTCCTGAATTTTCTGAGAAATCATGAAGGACAAGTCATCCGCATATTGGTCGGACACCTTTTCAGCCTCTACGATCACGCGCAATTCGCGGCCGGCCTGCATAGCGAAGGCCTTTGAGACGCCTTCGTAGCTCATCGCTAGGTCTTCCAATTCGCCGATGCGCTTGAGGTAATTCTCGAGAATTTCGCGGCGGGCGCCGGGGCGGGCGCCGGAGATGGCGTCGCAAGCCTGAATGATCGGCGAAATGATATTATTCATTTCAATCTCGTCGTGGTGCGCGCCGACTGCATTGATAATCACCGGATGTTCGCCGTGCTGTTCGCACAGTTTCATACCCAGCAGGGCGTGCGAGAGTTCGGTTTCTTCCTCTGCGACTTTTCCGATATCGTGCAACAGGCCGGCGCGTTTCGCCATCTTGACCTGCTTGGGATTGAGCCCCAGTTCGGCGGCCATAATCGAGCACAATTCCGCCGTTTCGATGGAGTGTTTGAGCAGGTTTTGTCCGTACGAGGAGCGGAAGCGCATACGGCCCACCATGCGCACCAGGGCGGGGTTGAGTCCGTGGATACCGAGTTCGATCACCGTGCGTTCGCCGATTTCGATAATTTGCTCTTCGAGTTGTTTGCGCACTTTCGCCACCACTTCTTCGATCCGGGCGGGGTGGATGCGGCCGTCGGCCACCAGGCGTTGGAGCGACAGGCGCGCCACTTCGCGGCGGATTGGGTCGAACGAGGAAATGACGATTGCCTCCGGCGTATCGTCCACGATGATTTCCACGCCGGTTGCGGCCTCGAGTGCGCGGATATTGCGACCCTCCCGACCGATGATCTGGCCTTTCATATCATCGTTTTCCAGGTTGAACACCGACACCGTATTTTCGATCGTAAACTCGGCTGCTGTGCGCTGGATCGTTTGGATGATGATTTTCTTCGCTTCCTTGTTGGCGTTCAGTTTGGCTTGCGCAACGGCTTCTTTTACAATCGCCATGGATTCCGATTCGCTCTTGGCGCGGACAGCCTCGAGGAGTTGGTCTTTGGCGTCTTGCTGCGTTAGTTGCGCGATTTTTTCCAGCATTTTGATGCGCTCCTCGTTGGCGGCATCGAGTTCTTCGCGCTTTTTTTGGATAATTTTGAGTTGCTTATCCAGATTTTCCCGGATTACTTCGACCTCGAGTTCCCGGTTTTCGAGTTCTGTCTGTCGGGTTTTTACCTCTTCCTGGCGCGTTTGAAGTTCTTTTTGTTGCGCATTAATCTCCAGCTCCATTTCTTTCAACTTCACCTGGTGCTGCGCTTTTTCAGAATCAAACTGGCCCCGCATTTGCGCGTAGCGCTCTTTTGCCTCCTGAATTTTCTGTTGTTTGATGCGTTCGTTTTCCGTCTCTGCTTTGGCCACCATTTTTTCGGCCTGCACGGACGCTTCGTCCGTGATGCGTCGGGCCGTCAGTCGGGCTTCCTTGACGGCCAGATCTGCTTGGCGATTACCTTCTTCTACCGCCTTTTCGTTTGCTTTTTTGTGCAGGAAGGCGGCGATTGCGTAGGCAACTACGGCGCCAACTGCCAGTCCGATAATTAAATATATTGTACTATCCATTTTAATGAGTGTTTATTGGATTAATAAAAAATTTTTGATTTGCCGGACTCGGTTTCCCGGCTTTTTTTTGGTTCGGAGGTCGATAGTATTTATTGCCTGCGCACTGCGGGGATTATCCGCCGCGCACCAAGGCTGATAATTTCGTTTCAAACGCCTTTTGCAAATCCTGCATCAGGGCGTCTATTTCTTTATCTTCCAGTGTCTTGGTCGGGTTTTCAAAAAGGAAACTGACGGCGTACGATTTTTTACCCGGACCGAGTTTAGATTCGTCTTCAAACACATCGAACAAATTCACCTCTTTGAGTATCTTCTTCGCTGTTTTAAGCGCCAGTTGGCTCACCTCGCCGAATGGCACGCGGCGATCGAGCACCAGCGCCAAGTCGCGGCGCACCGTCGGGAATTTACTCAATTCCTGATACCGCACCCGATTGGCGCCATGCGCGGCGAGTAGGTTGTCCAGATTCAAATCTGCGACAAAAACGGCATTTTTAATATCCATCATCTTGCAGACGGCCGGCGATACCTGGCCGAATACCGCCAGTTCTTGCGGGCCGCGGTGCAAGCGCACGCCATATTGGAACGCCTGGTGTTCGCCCGGCTGCAGCACCGTTTCCTGGTATCCGGAGATACCCAGTCGGGCAAGAATTTGTACGACGTACGGTTTCAGCGTGTAGAAGTCGGTTTTTTCTTTGCCGGTCGGCTGCCAGCTCTCCGGTTGGCGCGCGCCGGTGAGAAACAGCGCCAGCCGCTGGGTTTCCGGGAAGATTGTTTTTTCTCCCTGTTGTTCGCGCCGGTAGGTTTTTCCGATTTCGAACAGGCGCAGGTCGGGATGCCGGCGGTTTTGGTTGTGGCGGACGGCCTCCAAGCCGCCGAACAGCAGCGTGGGGCGCATGCAGTCCAACCCCTGATTTGCCGTATTGTGTACATACGCCAGGGTCTCGGCAGATATCGGGAAAATAGCCGCTTCGCCCGTGTAGTAGTCCGAATTCGAAAGCGACAAACTCATCGCCTCGAAGAACCCGTTGGCCGCCAGCAAATCAGACAGCATATTCCGGACGGATTCCGGGTTCGGCTTGGGCGAAATTTCCATGCTGGTTCGCATGCTGTCCGGAGCGGGCACGTTATCCAACCCGTATATACGCAGAATCTCTTCAATGACATCCGCCTCGCGCAGCACCTCCGGTTTATTGGTCGGCACCCGAACAGACAGGCTCTCGGTGTTTTCGTGCTCGATGCCCATGTCCAACGCCTCCAAGATCTGCCGCACCCGAGCCGGTTCTATTGAAATACCGATGAGTGCATTGATTCGGGCGTAGCGCAGCGACACTTCCTTCTGCGCTACTTTTTCCGGATAAACGTCGAACACGTCGGAAGCGACCGCCCCGCCGGCGAGTTCCGCGATGAGGTACACCGCCCGCTGGAGCGCGAACAGCGCGCCGTTGGGATCCACGCCCTTTTCGAACATCCAGGCGGCATCGGTGCGCAACCCGTGGCGGATCATCGAGCGACGTATCCACCCGGAATCAAAGCAGGCGCTTTCGAGGAATACTTCAGTCGTGGCCTCCGTCACACCGCTGTCGGCGCCGCCAAACACGCCGCCCATACACAAAGGCGCCGATTCGGCGTCGCAGATCATCAGATCGTCAGCAGCGAGGGCGCGATCCTGTTCGTCCAGCGTTTTGAAAACCGTACCGGCGGGGAGGGTTTTCACCCGGATATGCCGGCCTTGTATGGCTTGCGCATCAAACGCGTGGAGCGGCTGCCCCAGTTCGATGCGCACATAATTCGTGATGTCCACAATATTATTGATAGGACGTTGCCCGACTGCAAGGAGGCGTTGTTGCAGCCATTCGGGACTTTCCTGCACGCGTACTCCGCGCAGCAGCACGCCGGTATAGCGCTTGCAGGCCTCCGGATTTTCCACCGAAACGCGAAAATCGCCGGGGGCGGGTTGGATAGCGGGCGCTTCGAGCATGCGGATCGGCGCGGGTTGGTTTTCCCGCGCGCGCAAATAGGCGGCCAGGTCGCGCGCGATGCCGAGGTGATTCGTGGCGTCTGCCCGATTGGGCGTCAGGCCGATTTCGATCACCGTATCACCCGTTTTTTGCAGATATTCCGAAGCCCGAATCCCCGTTTTCGTATCGGGGGGCAGCACCATAATTCCGGCGTGATCGTTGCCGATCCCCAGTTCATCCTCCGCGCAAATCATACCTTGAGACAGCACGCCGCGCACCTTACGCTCTCCGATGGTAAAGAGCGAACCGTCCTTGCTGAAAACGCGCGCGCCGGGCACGGCCACCAGCACTTTTTGGCCGGCAGCTACATTCGGGGCGCCGCAAACAATCGAGCGCAATACGCCGTCGCCGAGATCTACCTGCGTAGCGGAGAGGTGATCGGTGTCCGGTATCGGCGCGCATTCCGTCACAAGGCCTGTAAAAACCAAGTCCAAATCGGCAGCCGAGGGCTTCACTTCATCCCATCCTTCCACTTCGAGGCCCAGCGAGGTCAATATATCGGCGATTTCAGAGGTTTGTTTATCCAGATCGAGAAAATCCCGAATCCAACTCAGAGAAATCTTCATTTACACAAATACTACAAAGAAAAAATACAAAATAACGCCGGAAAATGTCGGCAAATTTATTTAAACAGCAAAGATAGCATAATTTTTAAAATTTACAGGTTAATATAAAACCGCAATTTTTAGCGCCCGGGCATTGGGCGCGTTCGCGCGACATTCGGCGACAGGACGCTTGCAAACGAAAGGAATATTCAATAAAAACTGCTATCTTTGCAGCATGCGCGCTAACGTATTTCTTATCTTGTACCTGTACATCGCGTTTGCACCTTTGCAGCTGCGGGATGAATTAGTGCGCCTGCCCAGTTTGATCGCGCATTTCCAACTGCACCGACAGGACGACCCCGGGCAAAATTTGCTATCCTTTTTTGCGCAGCATTACGGACAAGAATTCGCGCAGCATCAATCGGAGCACGACCACTCGGACTTGCCCGGCAAGGCGCACCACCCGCATGATTGTACGTGCGCCGCGGCCATGGCGCAAATCGTCACGACGCATATTTTGCCGACGCTGCACCCGCCCCTGGAAATGATGGGCGCCCGCTATTTTCCGGCAGACAATCTGCTCCCTTCCTCCATTCCCGATAATATCTGGCAACCGCCCAGAAAGGCTTGATACCTGGCGCCGCGTCCAGCAAATAGCGCATGAATATGGCGGCCCAATTTTCCCTTCCTCTGCGTTGCTTGGCGGTCACAATATCCCTTATTGCGCCCTTCTCGCGCCTGGATGAAGACAAAATTTGTCTCCCCAATTCATACGCTATTCGCCGAGGGTGTATCATAAGTCCGTGAAAGATCCGTTAAGCAAATAAATATTTTGTTTGGTTGCCTATTTTTTTGATTTTTTTAGAAAAAATCAAAAAAATAGGCAACCAAACATTATTTTATTTCGCCGCCGAAGGCGGCGAAATACTTGTGACACCCCCCAGGTCAAAAGACTGTAAACGCCCCGAAGAAGTCACTATTCTTTATCATAAAAAGCCTTTCTGAGCGATGTTAAATCGTCTGATCCAGCTGTCTGTACAGCATAAAGGAATCGTACTCTTATTTGTACTATTCATGGCCTTGATCGGAATCTGGTCTTTTACCAGATTACCTATTGATGCAATCCCCGACATTACCAACAACCAGGCGCAGGTGCTCACGGTATGCCCGACGCTGGCCACCCCGGAGGTGGAACAGTTTGTCACCGCGCCGATCGAAAACGCCGTCAAATCCATCCCCGGGGTGATCGAGCTCCGCTCGATATCCCGATTCGGACTGAGCGTGATTACGGTCGTTTTTCGCGAGGATATTGATATGTACCTCGCCCGGCAATTGTTGAACGAAAAACTGCGCGCGGCAGAGGACATGATCCCCGCCGGTTTCGGCAAGCCGGAACTCGCGCCCATCTCCACCGGCCTGGGCGAAATCCTGCACTACCGCATCGAACCCTTACCCGGTTATGAAGCCCGCTATTCGCCATCGGATTTGCGCACGATTCAAGACTGGATTGTCAAAAAACAACTCATCGGCATCCCCGGCGTGGTTGAAATCAACAGTTTCGGCGGTTACCTGAAACAATATGAGGTCGCCGTAACGCCGGAACGGCTCCGCGCCTTCGGACTCAGTATCCAGGATATCTTCGCTGCGCTGGAAAGCGCCAACGAAAATTCCGGCGGCGGGTACATCGAAAAAAATACCAGCGCGTACTTTATCCGAAGCCAGGGTCTGGCGCGCTCGCTCGACGACCTGCGCAAAATCGTGGTAGTGAACAGCGGCGGTGTGCCGGTGCTGATCGGCGATGTGGCCGACGTGCGCTACGGCCACGCCCTGCGGTACGGCGCCGTGAGCCACAACGGCGAAGGAGAAATCGTGCTGGGTATCGTAATGATGCTCAAAGGAGAAAATGCCGCCGAGGTAATCCGGAACGTGAAGTCCAGATTGGCGACGGTGCAAAAAACGCTGCCGAAAGGGGTCGCCATCACCACCTTTCTCGACCGCGAAAAACTGGTGCATCGCACGATTGACACCGTGAAACGCAACCTGATCGAAGGCGCGCTGATCGTTATTTTCGTCCTGGTACTGCTGGTGGGTAATTTCCGAGCCGGTTTAATTATCGCCTCCGTGATTCCGCTCTCTATGCTGTTCGCGATTACGCTGATGCAGGCGTTCGGCGTCACGGCCAACCTGATGTCGCTCGGCGCAATTGATTTCGGGCTGATCGTGGACGGCGCAGTCATCATCGTGGAAGCCACGCTCCATTTTCTGCACCAAAAAGCGCCGCCGATCGGACAGGGCGCCGTCCGGCTGACGCAGTCAGAAATGGACGACAGCGTAGCCACCGCAGCCGGGCGCATCATGCGCTCTTCGGTCTTTGGCGTAATTATTATCCTGATCGTCTATCTGCCGATCTTGTCCCTGACCGGCATAGAAGGCAAAATGTTTATGCCGATGGCGCAAACGGTGTCTTTTGCCCTCATCGGGGCTCTGTTGCTGTCGCTGACGTACGTGCCGGCGGTTTCCGCTTTGTTTTTAAGCAAAAAAATCAGCGCGGAACCGACTTTTGCCGACCGCCTGATCGCTTTTCTGCAAAAAATATACGAACCGACGCTCTACTGGGCCTTGCGATTCAAAACGCTCGTCCTGAGCGTCACCATCGCGATGCTCGGACTCAGCATCTGGCTTTTCAGTCGCATGGGCGGCGAATTTATCCCCACGCTCGACGAGGGCGATATCATGATGCACGGCTTTTTGCGTCCCGGCGCTTCCCTCTCCCAAACCTTGGAAAGCCACCGGATGGTGCAGCAAATCATCCTGGATAATTTCCCCGACGAGGTGGAGCAGGTCATTTCAAAAATCGGTTCGGCAGAAATTCCCACCGATCCTATGGCGATTGAAACGGCGGACAATGTTATTCTGTTGAAAGACAAAGCGGGCTGGACAAAGGCAAAAACCAAGCAGGAACTGGTGGGCCTGATCGAAGAAAAAGTACACGAAACGCCGGGCATGGCGTTCGAATTCACCCAGCCGATCAAAATGCGCTTCGACGAAATGATGACGGGCGTGCGCTCGGACATCGCCGTTAAAATATTCGGCGAAAATCTCGACTCGCTCGTACACGCCGGACATCGGGTGGAAACGCTGATCCGGGATATTCCCGGCGTACAAGATTTGAAAGTGGAACAGCTGGAGGGCCTGCCGCAGATCGTCGTGCAGTATGACTACCCCAAAATCGCGCGGTATGGACTCCATTTGCGGGACATCAACGAAACGGTGCGCGCCGCTTTCGCGGGCGCTACCGCCGGGGTCGTATTTGAAGATGAAAAACGCTTCGACCTGGTTGTTCGGCTCGACACCACCCGCCGACGCGATCTGACCGATGTGCAAAATTTACCGATTGCTACCCCAAACGGACAACTCATCCCGCTGTCGGAGGTGGCTGCCGTCACTTACCAACCCGGCGCCGCGCAAATCAGCCGCGACAATGCGCAGCGCCGCATCGTTGTGAGTGCTAATGTGCGCGAGCGCGACGTGGAAAGCGTCATCGCCGAGGTGCAAAACCGCTTGGAGGCCAAGCTGAAATTACCCGTGGGATATACCTTAAAATATGGCGGGCAGTTTGAAAACCTAGAGGCGGCCAAAGCGCGGCTTTCTATCGCCGTGCCGGTGGCGCTGGCGCTGATTTTTATCATGTTGTATTTTGCCTTCAATTCACTGAAAGAAAGCATCCTGATTTTTACTGCCATCCCCTTATCGGCGGTCGGCGGCGTATTTGCCTTGCTCTTGCGCGATATGCCGTTTTCCATTTCCGCCGGCGTGGGATTCATCGCACTATTCGGCGTGGCGGTGCTTAACGGGATCGTATTGATCGCTTATTTCAAACAACTGGAACAGGAAGGCGTGCAGGATGTATATGAACGCATCCGCCGCGGTGCACTCCTGCGCCTCCGACCGGTACTGATGACCGCCGCGGTGGCCTCGCTGGGCTTTTTGCCGATGGCGCTGTCGCATGGCGCGGGCGCCGAGGTGCAACAGCCGCTCGCCACGGTTGTGATCGGCGGCTTGCTCAGTTCTACGTTGCTGACGCTGGTCGTGCTGCCGATCCTCTATGCCTTGTTTTTTCAACAAAACCGGCGGCGCACGCCGGGCAAAAGCGCCCTGCTACTCCTGCCCGCGCTGGCCTTTACCGGCCTGCTCCAAGCGCAAAAACCGTTGACGGAATCGGAGGCGATCGCCCTGGCGCGCCAAAACCATCCGGCTATCAGGGCGGCCGATTACCGCGTGCAAGAACAACAAGTCCTGCGCGGAACAGCCCGTGAATGGACGCCCACAGATTTTTTCCACAACATCACGGCCGATCCGGATTTGGGGATGTACGGAACGGTGACCTTCGGCGCGGCGCAAACCTTCCCCGCCCGAAAAATGACACAGGCGCAGCAGCGCTATTACGATCAACGGCAGCAACTGGCCGGCGCCGAAAAAGCGCTGACCGAACGGCAGGTCGTGCAGCAAATTCAGGAAATATACCAGCACCTGAGCTATCTGCAGTCGAAAGCGGCGTTGTACGCGCGCATGGACAGCCTGTATGGGCAGTTCACCGCAATCGCAGAAATACGCCGGCAGGCCGGTGAAATCGCCCTCGTGGAAAAACTGGCGCTCCAAGATCAGTCGGCGCAAATGCGGCTTCAACTAGAGACCATCGGACATGAAATTTCTTTCGACCAAGTGGTTTTAGGCCAACTGCTAGGGCTTCAGGAACCGGTGCAAACGATTGTGGAACCGTTTCACAAAACGGCCTTTTCCCTGGCCGACACCGCCCTGATCCTGCAATCGGCGCTCGCGCAAGCCGGACGCGCGCAAATAGCCGTCGCCAACGCCGCCCAACAAATCGAACGCGCCAAATTCGCGCCCAGTATCACCGCCGGCGCACTGGCGCAATACCTGGCGAACGGACTGTTCTACCCCGGCTGGCAGGTCGGCCTGAGCGTGCCGCTGATCAATAGCAGCCGACACAAAGCCGTGGAAGCGGCAAACCTGCGGGTAAGAACCGCCGAAGCGACGCACGAACAGCACCTGCTTCAACAGCGGGAAATCCTGGCACACCTGCTGCACGAACAAGAAAAATACGACATCCTGATCCAATATTATGAATCACAGGGAAAAATACTGTCCGGCGAACTGCTGCGCAACGCCGCCGCAAACTACCGCGCCGGAGAAATGAGCTATGTGGAAATGGTGCAATTCACCGGGAAAGCGCTCGATATCGAGTTGAACCAACTCGAAAATCTGTACGGACTCAATCGCACCGCCATCGAACTTCGCGCAATCGTCAACCGATAGCATGTTTTCCAAACAATTAAACTTAAAAAAAATGGCCAACATACAATTTATCCGCCTTATAACCCCCGTCCTCCTGCTGCTGGCTTCCTGCCAAAACCAACCCACGCCGCAACAGCCGGAAACACAAACAACCGAAACCGCCGCCGACGCGCCCGCAGACACGCGCATCCGCCTCAGCGCCGCGCAGGTCAAAAACGCCCGGATCCAACTCGGCGAACCAATGCCGCGCCCGATGAAAGAATTTCTCCGAGCAGCCGCCGAGTTGCACTTGGATAAAGAACAGACCGCTACCGCCGGCGCATTCACCAACGGCATCCTCACCGACCTGCGCGTAACCCAACATAAAGTGCTGCGCAAAGGCGACGTAGTCGCCGTAATCCAAAAGCCCGATTTAGTAGATATTCAGCAGGATTACCTGGAAAATCGCGACAAATTGGCGTTTCTGCAAGCCGAATTCAACCGTTTCAAACAGCTCAGCGCCGCCGACGCCACCGCGCTCAAAAATTTCCAAAAAGCGGAAGCCGAACTGCGCGCAGCACAAACTGCCGACAAGGCCATGGCCGCCCGCTTGCGGCAATTCCAAATCAACCCGGAACAACTCAACGCCGATAATATAAATACGGATGTTCTGGTGAAAGCCCCCATCAGCGGTACCGTCACCCGCATCCATGCCGGCCTCGGCAGCGCTGTGCAAACCGGCGACGCCATTTGTGAAATGGCAGATTTTACCCAATTGCACCCGGTGATCTACGTATTTGAAAAGGATATCACCCGGGTAAAAAACGGTCAAAAGGTACTCCTTCGACATCCAAGCACCCCCGGCGACAATCTCGCGGCCACGATTTACATCGTAGAGCGCGCGGTAGATCCGGAACGGAATGCGGTGCGCGTGCACGCGCGTTTCGACAAACAACCGACCCAGACGCTGGTCGCCGGCACGTATCTCGATGCGCAAATCATCGTCTCCGGCGCCGGCAATACCGCCGCGCTGCCCGAAGAGGCCGTTGTCCGCGAAGACACGGGAAGTTTTATCTTTGCGCTCGTGGAGCAAAGCGAACAGGAACAGATTTTTAGAAAAATCCCGGTGCGTATCGGCGCGTCCGACGGCGGGTACGTCGCAATTTACCCCGAAACGCCGCTGCCCGAAAAAGCAAAAATTGTGATCAAAGGCGCTTATTACGTGTCGGCGCAGGGCGCCGGAATAGAATTAGAGGAATAGAAAGAACTGCTTCGCCGAATGGCTGTTCGGCAAAAAATAGGTTCTTTTTAAACTTTCCCCACCGGCTAAGTAGTTCATAGTTTTTTTAAACCGCAACCCTGTTTAGGCGTTTATGGAGAAGCGCATCCAATTTACAAATTTCTCACCAACTTATCATACTATCATGGCTTTTACCCTTCCGGATTTACCCTATGCTTTTCATGCTTTGGAGCCGCATATTGATGCGCGCACCATGGAAATCCACCACGGCAAGCACCATGCCGC
>JAUMBL010000039.1:0-15432 GCA_032115775.1 Saprospiraceae bacterium
CAGCCAGCGAAAGATATTTCATAGCGAAATAGGTTTGATGAACAATTCGTACAAATATATGAAAACTCCTTGAAAACTCCGCCAAACCCACACAATATCCAACAAAACCGATTTCAGCACGCGATAAGATTTCTCAAACATCCTTCATCGTCAGCGAAATCCGCCGGCGCTGCATGTCCACTTCCAATACCCGCACCATAACCTGCTGATTGAGCCGAAGCACCTCCGAAGGATTTTTTATAAACTTATTGGTGATCTGGGAGATGTGTACCATCCCGGTGTCTTTGATGCCAATATCCACAAAAGCGCCGAAATTGGTAATATTCGTCACAATTCCCGGCAAGACGAGGCCGGGCGTAAGGTCTTCAATGCTGCGTACGTTCCCAAACTCGAACGGTTGCGCCGCGCCCCGCGGATCCAATCCGGGCTTTTCCAATTCTTTGAGGATATCCTGGAGGGTAGGCAGGCCGACCTCTGCGCTTACGTATTTTTTCAGGTCAATTTGTTGACGCAGTGCGCGATCCCGGATCAGCATCTCCACGGTGCAACCGAGGTCTTTGGCCATCTGTTCCACCAGGGCGTAGCGCTCCGGGTGTACGGCCGTGTTGTCCAGCGGGTTGGCGGCGCCGCGAATGCGCAAAAAGCCTGCGCATTGTTCAAACGCCTTTTCGCCCAGGCGCGGCACTTTGCGCAGTTGTACCCGACTGCCGAAGGGGCCGTTTTCGGCGCGAAACTGCACGATATGCTGCGCCAGGGTCGGCCCAAGCCCGGACACATAGGTCAGCAGGTGTTTGCTGGCGGTATTGAGGTTGATTCCGACGCTGTTGACGCAGGATTCGACGGTTCGATCGAGGTTTTCTTTGAGCATGGACTGGTTGACGTCATGCTGGTACTGCCCTACTCCGATGCTTTTCGGGTCAATTTTGACCAATTCGGCCAGCGGATCCATCAGTCGGCGACCGATGCTGATGGCGCCGCGCACGGTCACGTCTTCTGCCGGAAATTCCTCGCGGGCAACTTCCGAAGCGGAGTAGATGGATGCCCCCGCTTCATTTACCTGGAAGATATCCACGCGGTGTTTGAAGCCGCAGTGGCGCAAAAACTCCATGGTTTCGCGGCCGGCGGTGCCATTGCCGACCGAAATGGAGTCCACTTGATATTTTTCGACCAGTTCTTCGATGGCCATCTGGCTTTCGAACACCCTGCGCTGCGGTTCGTGGGGAAAAATGGCGGTATGGTGCAGCAGGTTGCCGTTGGCGTCGAGCACCACCACTTTACAGCCGGTACGAAAGCCCGGATCAACCCCCAGGATGCGTTTCTCACCCAGTGGGGCGGCAAGCAGCAGTTGGCGCAGGTTGTCGGAGAACACCCGGATGGCTTCCTGATCGGCTATATCTTTGCTGCTATTCCGGAATTCAGTTTCGATGGACGGCTCCAGCAGCCGTTTGTAGCCATCCTGTACGGCCATGCGCACCTGGTCGGACGCGGGACCGTGACCGTGCAGGAATATCCGCTCCAGATCGGAAGAAACGAGTTCCGAATCCGGGGCGATGGTGATGCGCAAAATGCCCTCCTCCTCTCCCCGGCGCATCGCCAGCAGGCGGTGCGAGGGGCAGTTTCGCAGCGGCTCACGCCAGTCGAAATAATCGCGGTATTTGGCGCCCTCCTCTTCCTTCCCGCGTGCGAGGCGCGAGGCGATGACAGCGTCTTTGTCAAAATGCCGGCGCACCCGTTCGCGGGCCTTGATATCCTCACTTACCCATTCCGCCATGATATCCCGGGCGCCTTGCAAAGCTTCTTCCGGGCTTGGGACTTCCGGACCCAGAAAGCGGGCGGCCAGCCCCTCCACATCGCGTTCTTTCTGGGCAAAAATTGCCTTTGCGAGCGGTTCCAAGCCCCGTTCGATGGCGACGGAGGCGCGCGTCCGCCGTTTCGGCCGGTACGGGAGATACAAGTCTTCCAGTTCCGTGAGCGTGGTGGCGGCCAGGATGGCGGCGCGCAATTCCGGCGTCAACTTACCCTGTTCTTCAATTGTTTGCAACACCGTTTCGCGGCGTTTTTCCAGTTCCTGCAATTTTTTATACAAGTCGTGGATCGCCCCGATCTGCACTTCGTCGAGGGAGCCGGTGGCCTCCTTGCGGTACCGGGCAATAAATGGGATGGTGGCGTTGGCAGCCAGTAGATCCAGCACCGCTTGCACGCGCTGGGGGGGCAGGGAAAGAGTCTGAGCGATCGTCTTATTCAATGCGAACGAATTCTGTTTATAGGTGATTTCTGTAACGACTTATTACTTTAATAACGGGTGTAACTACTTAGTCGGCTCGCTGTCTGGCCCAAAAAGTCACATTTTCCGCCATACTTCGCAATTTTTTATGAGGGTGTATCATACGTCCGTGAACGATCCGTTAAACAAAAAAATATTTTGTTTGGTCGCCTGTTTTTTTGATTTTTTTAGAAAAAATCAAAAAAACAGGCGACCAAACATTATTTTATTTCGCCGCCGGAGGCGGCGAAATACTTGTGATACACCCTCTGCAAAAAATCGCTTCGTCTGGCAAAAAATGAATCCTTTTTTGTCTCAGACGCGACCGGCTAAGTAGTTACGAACGGGTTTAAACCGGGGGGCAAAATTGCGTTTGTTTTGCGTAGGTCTCGCAAATTTTGCAATAATTTTATCCACATAATCGCTGAAATTCGGCGCCGGGTGGCTTTCCGCGCCGCTACCGCCTGTCGAAATTATTTTGGTAAAAATCGGCGATCCGCTCGTCGGTGATGATATCCTGCGGTCGGATGGGACGCGTCAGGACGATCCCCTCCAAGGTTCGGCAGCGGCTAAGCGCCACGTACAGTTGGCCGTGTTCGAAGGCGCCGCCTTCCAGGTTGATCAGGACGCGGTCGAACGTTTTCCCCTGGCTTTTGTGGATGGTGATGGCCCAGGCCAATTTTAGCGGATACTGTCGGAAAGCGCCGGCGGACTCCGTTTCCAGTCCGCCCGAATCGCCGATTTTATAGCGGATGATTTCCCATTCGACCGGCGATACGTCAATACGTTGTTTTTTGCCGTTTTCGGCCTGCAATTCCACCAGCACCTTTTGTCCGCTGAGCTGGACGACCGTTCCGATGCTGCCGTTGACAAATTGTTTTTCCGGGTCATTTTTTACAAACATCACCTGCGCGCCTTTCCGAAGCCGGAGTGCCGCCTCGGTCGGAAAAAGTGAGGGATCAAAATTTCCTTTGATGGTCGCATGGTAGGTCATTTCCGCCTCCGCCAATTGCTCCAGCGCCTGCCGGTTGATTCGGTCGGCCGTCATATTGCGGGCGCAAAGTGTGATATACGAATCAGTGGGATCGTATGCGGTGGTGCAGCGCGCGTTCAGCGCTTCCAGATCGTCCGGATCCGTCTGATTGGTGCGGATGGCCTCCAGCAGGCGGAGGAAGTAGCTGGATTCCTGGCGATAAACCTTGCGCAGTTCCAGCATTTCGAGTTCAAAATCCGCTTCGTTGAACACCTTGGCAGAAAAAAAATACGGACTGTCGTAATAATCCCGGAAGTACGCCGTTTCCACCGGATCGCGCGTGATCACGGGCGGCAATTGGAACATATCGCCGAACAGGGCTACTTGAACGCCCCCGAAAGGCTCCATATTTTCGCGGTTGATGCGCAGGAAGCGATCAATCCCGTCGAGAATATCCGCGCGCACCATCGAAATTTCATCTATGATCAGCACCTCCATGGCCTGGTACAGCCGCTTTAGGTCTTTGCGCGTGACTCGCCGCGACGCTTCCTGCGGCGTGATGATCCGGGGTGGAAAGCCGAAGAACGCATGGATCGTCTGGCCTTGGACATTCAGGGCGGCGACGCCCGTGGGCGCCAGGACGACCGTTTTTTTTCGGGTAGTAGATTTAAAAAGTTGTAGCAGCGTGCTTTTCCCGGTGCCTGCCTTACCGGTGATAAAGAGGCTGGTTTTTGTTTTTTCCAGCACGTCGAGCGCGTACCGGAAGTCGTCGTTGAGTACCAGGGGGGATTTTTCGATCAAGATGCGGGAGGGGAGTATTCTGTAAATGAGAAAATTAGTTCCGGTTATGAGCGGATCTCTTTGGTTTTCAACCTATCGTTTCCGCTGCGTCCGGCAAGGATGCCAACTAACCTCGAAGCCCTTCCACAAGCAGTTGGGTCGCTTTTGCCCGATGGCTGATTTGGTTTTTCACGGCTTCGCCCAGTTCGGCGAAAGTTTGTTCATAGCCGTCGGGAATGAAGGCAGAATCATACCCGAACCCGCTGGTACCGCGCGTTTCCTCGGCAATCGTGCCGGTGCAAACGCCGGTGAACAAGTCCTCGCGATCGCCGCGGATCAGCGCGATGACGGTTCGGAACTGCGCGCGGCGGTTCTTTTCGCCGGACAAATTTTTGAGCAGCAGCGCGATATTGTCTGCCGAGTTTTTGTGCTCCCCGGCATACCGGGCCGTGTGTACGCCGGGAGCGCCGCCGAGCGCCGCCACCTCCAGTCCGGTATCCTCCGAAAAGCAGTCGTACCCGTACTTTTCTTTGACAAACCGCGCTTTCAGCAGCGCGTTCCCTTCCAAGGTATCGGCGGTTTCGGGGATATCCTCTGCACAGCCGATATCTGTCAGGATTTTAACGGCATAGCCCGGGCCGAGTATTTGCTCGATTTCACGGGCTTTATAGGGGTTATTAGAGGCGAATACGAGGGTTGTCATATCTGTTTTTATTGGATTAGAGCGGAATATTTCCGTGTTTTTTCTTTGGAAGCGGTACGGCTTTGTTTTCCAGCATGGCGAAGGCTTTGATGAGTTTACGCCGTGTTTCGTGGGGCAGGATGACTTCGTCTATAAATCCGCGGGCGGCGGCGCGCCAAGGGTTTGCGAAGGTATCGGCGTATTCTTTTTCTTTTTCCAGCAGTTTGGCCTGTGGGTCGGCAGCCGCGTCAATTTCTTTTTTAAAAATAATTTCAGAAGCGCCTTTTGCGCCCATGACGGCGATTTCGGCGCCGGGCCAGGCAAAATTCAGATCGGCGCCGATATGTTTGGAATTCATCACATCATACGCGCCGCCGTAGGCTTTGCGGGTGATGACCGTCACGCGGGGCACGGTCGCCTCCGAGAAGGCATAGAGCAATTTAGCGCCGTTGGTGATAATTGCATTCCATTCTTGGTCGGTGCCGGGGAGGAAGCCGGGCACGTCCACGAACACAAGCAGGGGAATATTAAAGGAGTCGCAGAAGCGCACGAAACGGGCGGCTTTTTTGGAGGAATTGACGTCCAACACGCCCGCCAGCGCCATCGGCTGATTGGCCACGATACCGATGCTTCGTCCGGCCAGGCGGGCGAATCCGATGACGATATTCTCTGCAAATCGCTCCTGGATTTCGAGGAAAGAGTCGGCATCCACCGTTCCGAGAATTACGTCTTTGATATCGTAGGGGTGGTTGGGATTTTTCGGCACGATTTGGTCGAGTTCGTACCGGTATTCCTCCCCGATTTCGTAGGGGAGCTGCGTCGGTTTGTCCTCGCAGTTTTGGGGCATGTAACTAAGCAGCCGCTTGATCTGTTCGATACACGCCACATCGTTGAGGGCGGTCAGGTGCGTGACGCCGCTTTTTGCAGAGTGCGCGGATGCGCCGCCGAGGTCTTCGCTGCTGACTGTTTCGTTGGTGACTGTTTTCACCACGTTGGGGCCGGTGACGAACATATAGGAGGTGTTTTCCACCATCAGAATAAAGTCGGTCATAGCAGGGCTATAGACGGCGCCACCGGCGCAGGGGCCCATGATCGCGGAAATTTGCGGCACTACGCCGCTGGCCATGACATTCCTGTAAAAGATATCCGCATAGCCGCCGAGGGAATTGACGCCTTCCTGGATGCGCGCGCCGCCGGAGTCGTTGAGGCCGATCAAGGGCGCGCCGTTTTTCATGGCCATATCCATGATTTTGCAGATTTTTTCTGCGTGCGTTTCCGAGAGCGAGCCGCCGAATACCGTAAAGTCCTGGGCAAACACATAGACTAGGCGGCCGTTTACCGCGCCGTAGCCCGTCACCACGCCGTCGCCGAGCACCTGCTGCTCGTCCATCCCGAAATCAGTGCAGCGGTGCGTGACCAGCGCGCCGATTTCTTCGAACGTGCCTTTATCGAGCAGGAAATGGATGCGTTCCCGGGCGGTGAGTTTGCCTTTTTTATGCTGGCTTTCCATGCGCGCGCTGCCGCCGCCCAGTTTAGCTTCGGCTATTTTGGCTTTTAAGGTGTCAAATTGATGATTTTCCATGCGCTGTGTTTTCTTCGTGGCGTAAAGGTAAACAGGCTGGGGCAGGCATTCAAGATTTTTTAGCGGAATTGCGCAACGGGGCGGTGCAAAAGAAAAAGGGCGCGTTGCACAAACCGTGCAACGCGCCCTATTCGAGCAAAAGGTAAACCTTAGTGCTTAGAAGCGGCGGTGGATTTCACTGCCAGCCCGTAGATGACCAAGCCGAAGCCGATCTTGTTCACGGCGTCGCCGATGTTGTAGATCAAGTCCATATTGCGTACGGAAATGACATTGCGCAACCAACCGTCCGTTTCGATGGCCATGTAGCCGATCGGGTAGATCGCCCAGCCTACGAGTACGAACCAGCCGAGGGCGCTGAACGCCGATTGCAGGTGCGGGTCGTTGGAGCCGTTCGCCATTTTGCGCGCAGAACCCATCCATACCTCGTACAGAATACCCACGTAACCTACCGTAGAGATGATCCCCCACAGGACGCTGTTGTCGCGGTATGCCGTCTCACCCAGGTAGCCGGCTACCAGCATGAGCAGGGAGTACGCGATCATTTTCCAGAGCAATCCGATCTTAGCGCCGAAAGCTTTCAGAATCAGATAAAACTCCACGCACATGAGCGGCACCGTAAGTACCCAGTCAATGTAGCGGAATTGCGTGGGAGACGTACCCGTTTCGATCCATACGCCGCGCATGTAAAAGTAGTGCACAGCGGCGATCATCGTGATCAGACCGGAAATGAGCAAGGAGGTTTTCCATTTGCCATCCACCTGACCGCGCTCAAAGAAGAAGAACACGGACGCGGCGAACATCGCCATGTAGCCGATGAAAAACGTAAAACCTACGTAGTCGTTTTGCGCCAGGTCGGCAGCGAATAAAAGAGGAGAGGAAAACAAAGTTTCCATACAATAAGAACGTTTAGTTTTATAATGGAATATCCCATTAAAGACTAAACAAAACGATATCCGGATGGTTTCGGGATTTCAAATTTTTTTTTATCGTTTAGTTAAAATTGCAAATAAAATTTAATCACTAAAAAGTTAGGCGGCTTTAAATTTGGATCAATCTCGGAATAATATTTTAAAAGCGGGGGTTTAAATTTATTTTAAAAAAACATAAAGTCAATTTTTTATTTTTTTAAAAAATAAAAAAAAGTTAAACCGGGCAAAAAATAAAATAAAAAAATTTTTCGATCCCGGCGGGATCGCCCCCGCCGGGATCGCGCGTTGGCGTTATTGTATTTGCTGCATGACCGCTCGGATCTGCTGGGCGCGGGCGGGATCGCCGCTCGCTTCGTAAATCCGGGCCACCAGGTCGTAGGCGGCTTTAAAATTCGGCGCGATTTCGATTGCCTTCATCAAATTGGCCAAGGCAGCCTGGTTGTTACCGCTGTTCTGATCAATCAGCGCCAGGTAATAATAGGCTGTTGGATTGGAAGGTTCGCGTTGCAGCGCCTGCTCAAATTGCGCCCGGGCTTTCACCACATCGTTTTTGCCGAGCCAGTACGTGCCGATCAGATTGTTCGCCTGTACGTCGTCCGGACTGATCGTCAGGGCTTTTTCGGCTGCGCTTTTACTTTCCTCCGGCTGGTTGTTGTTTTGGTAGGCCATGGCCAGGTTGGTCCATGCGAGGTCGTTGTCGGGAACGGCCTCCACTTCTTTCTCCAGGTAACGGATTGCGCCCTGCCAATCGCCCAGTTTAAGGGAGGCGAAGCCGAGGGTGCAATTTTTACCGCTGTCCTTGAGCACGGCCAAGAGGGGAGTTTTGCCGGCTTGGACGATATGTACGGCATTGTCCGGCGGCCACAAGCCTTTTTGCAGGGTGTTGCCGTCCAGAAAACGCGTAGGATACAGGCCGTAGTCCCAGGCGTCGTCGCAGCGTTTTTCCCATTTCAGGTATTTCACCTTGACCATATCGCCGTATTTGGCCGTCAATTGCTGCACGGAATAGAACATATTGGTCGCGATGACGACCGGCGTTTTCATGTCTTTGCGCAAAATGCCTTGCTGCTCCATCCATTCGATGCCCTGGCGTGTGGTGATCCCCCAGTAATCGGTTTCATATTTTCCGTAAGCGCCGTTTACGCCGCCGATCAGCGGATTAAAATAGACGTACGAATACTTGGGATTGGCGCCGATAAAGTATGCCGCATCCGCTAAAAGTAATCCCATGGCGCCGTACACGGCGTATTGAATCGGCTTTTTGTCGGAAAACCAGTCCGCCAGTTCGTTCCAGAAAAGCGCCGCCGCCACGACCAGCGGCGGGTAACTAAACGTCAGGTGGCGCCAACCGTCGTGCAGCACGGAATCTTTATAGACCACATAAAATACCGGAAATACCGCAGCGAACAAAACCATCGCCACCCAAAGCGGATTGTACCGCCGCATCAGGCGCCCCAACAAAGCGAAGGAACCGATGAATCCCGCGATCGAAGCCAAGGGAATTGTGTACAGTATCCATTTTACCGGGTAATGCCACGGGGTTTTGTCGGATAAAGCATTCACGCCATCGTACAAAACGCGGATTTTGATCTCCAAATCTGAGAATTTCGACAACGCCAAAAAGGGGTTTTTCAGCGGGCTCTGCAAAGCGTAAGGCCAAAACAGAATCGCCGCCAGGTAACCGGCAAGTGCAACGCCCCCCAGCGCCAAAACATACCGACCCAGGTTTTTTGCGCCAAAGGCAGCGCCCCAGCCGCGCGTCAGGACGAGGTGCAAACCGGCAAAAAGCCCAAGATACGCAAAGGAGAGCAAGCCGCCGGCGCGCATAGACAGCGCAATCGCCAGCCCCGCAGCCAATCCGACCAAATGCCGCCGCGCCGGCTTGTCTATTCGGTCAAGTACCCGCACCATATTATAAAGCGCCATCACGTAGCCGGCCGCAAACGGAATATCCTTCGGATTGATCAGGGCGTCGCCCAAAAAACGGGGCGATAAAAACAATAATACCAGCGCAATCCACCCCGCGCGCGCACCGGCAATGTGCTGCGCCAGCAGCCCTGCGCACAGGATGGCGAGCCAGCCGAAAAAGGCACTAAGACCATGCCGCAAGTGGTGGTAAGCCAGGTCGGCAGGCGTCCAACCGAAGGCCTTATTGGCAAAACCAGTTACCGTTTCAAAAAGACCGCCATACAGGTGCATGTTGCCGTCCGGCACGTATAAAGCGGCCGTATCTTTCCCCAACGTGCTGTAATAACTGACGAGTTTTGCGCTGTAGTCATTCTGAAATTTATCGTCCGCATTGATCCCCACCCCCAGCGACAGCCACAGCATGACCGCCAGCATCAGGGCGGCGAGGCCCCAAAATATTTTTTGCTGCAGCGATCCGGCGGGCGCAGGCGCGGGCCGCTCCAACCAATCGCGCGGGGGAGCGGCGGCAGACCGGGTTTCGAGTTTTGGACGGGATTTCTGCGGGGGACTTTGGTTCGGAGCAGATTTAGAGGACTTAGCCATGGTTGCAATTGTAGTGTGAATTCCGCCGCAAGGTAGGAAAAAGTTGGCAAGTACCTGCTTCCGACCGCCCACCCGGCTATCCGTTCAAAAAAAAGCCGTCCGCGTCTTTGATGAAAAATGGGATTTTGGGCGCCAGCCGGCGAGCCGGCTAAGCGGTTACAAAAAACCACACCAGACCGGCCGCCAACAACAAGAGCAGCAGCGCCAGCGCCGCCGTACCCAACTGTAGAAAACGAATCTTACGCCGCGCCCGGCGGCGTTTTTCCAAGCGCCCCTCCAGTTTGCTCCACACCTGCTCGGAGGGGAGTTCGTGGAGTTTGGACTCGTTTTTCTTAAAAAAATCAAATAAATCGGGCATAAAATCAGTCAAATAATATTTTGCTAGACTCAGCTTATCCAAGTAATACCTTTTTGAAGCAACAACTGCCGTAATTTTTCTTTTGCCAAAATAAGCTGGGATTTGCTGGTATTGATGCTGACGCCCAGCGCATCAGCAATTTCCTGGTGCTTATATCCCTCCATCACGTATAAATTGAATACCGCGCGACAACCCGGCGGAAGCTGATCGAGCAGTTCGAGTATCTCGCGGGCAGATAATTCCGCCTCAATGGAAAAGGTCTCGAGCGAATCCGCCAAAGGCATCTGGTCGCCCGGAAAGACCAGCGGTTGCGCCCGGCGCAGCATCATCAGAGCCTCATTGACCATGATCCGCCGAATCCAACCCTCCAGGCTGCCGCTGCCGCTGTACGTATGTATCTGGGAAAAAACTTTGAAAAATCCGCTGCCCAGGGCTTCTTCCGCATCCTCCCGCGAACGCAAATACCGCCGACACACCGCGAACATGCCGGGCGCGTAACGCTCGTATAAGCGCCGTTGCGCTGCGCGGTCTTGCGCGTGGAGGGCTTGCAGAAATTGGGCGTCGGTCATGCGCTACAATTTATCAAATAGGATTCTTGTACAAGAGATGCAGAAGTTACCAATTTTGGCGGTTGAATCATTGCAAATAAAACTACTTTTGCCGCTTGTTGTTTCATCAAAGATTCTTTGCCGCGCCGCCGGACATCTGTAAAAACGCTTTAATCTATCCCACATGACAAATATGATCGCTGAAAAATCCCGCTTCCAAACAGTTCCGGACGACCCCACCCGCACGCAAATCTACACGCTGCGCAACGGATTGCGCCTATTTATGTCCGTCAATCCGGAAGAACCCCGGATTTACACGGAAATCGCCGTGCGCGCCGGCTCTAAACACGACCCCGCCGATACGACCGGACTCGCCCACTATTTCGAACACATGATGTTCAAAGGCACCGACCGCCTGGGAAGCCTCCACTGGGAAAAAGAAAAACCGCTCCTCGACGCCATCTGTGCCCTTTTCGAAGAACACCGACGCGAAAAAGACCCGGAAAAAAAGAAAAAACTGTACGCCGAAATTGACCGCCTGTCGGCAGAAGCAGCACAATACGTGGCCGCTAATGAGTACGACAAACTGGTCAGCGCCATCGGCGCCAAAGATACCAACGCATATACTTGGGTGGAGCAAACCGTCTATGTCAACGACATCCCCGGGAATGAACTGGAGCGCTGGTTCCAACTCGAATGCGAACGCTTCCGACGCCCAATTCTGCGCCTTTTCCACACGGAATTAGAAACGGTTTTTGAAGAGTACAACATCAACCAGGATCGCGACTTCCGAAAGGTGCTCCGCGCCATGCAGGAAATGCTGACCCCCTCCCACCCTTACGGCACGCAAACGACGCTGGGCCGAGGAGAAGATCTGAAAAACCCGTCGCAACAAAACATTTACGATTTCTTCGACCGCTACTACGTGCCGAATAATATGGCCATCATACTCTGCGGCGATTTTGATCCGAACGAGGCCGTCCGACTCGCAGAAAAATACTTCGGTGCCTACCAGGCGCGGGAAATCCCCCCCTTCCATTTCCCGGAACAACCGGAGATCCAACAGCGAACCCAACGCGATGTCTTCGGCAATGAGGCGCCTTGGGTGGAAATCGGCTGGCGGTTCCCCGGTGCATCCAGCGAGGCGGCGCTCCTGCTACCCCTGGTCGCAGGTATCCTGCATAACCACCAGGCTGGACTGTTCGACCTCAACCTGCTGCAAAAACAACAGGTGCTGGAAGCCTACGCTTATCCCCGCGTGTATGAAGACTTTAGCAGCCTGCTGCTCCACGGAAAACCCCGTGAAGGCCAAAGCCACGAAGCCCTGGAAAAATGCCTACTCGGGGAAATTGAAAAACTGTGCCGGGGCGAGTTCGAAGACTGGTTACCCGAAGCCGTGATTAAGGATATGAAACTGTCCGAAATCAAAGAGTATGAAAAAAACCAAGGCCGCGCCGCCGCACTCACCACCGCGTTTGTGCTCGGGCTGGATTGGTCCGACGTGACGGCGCGCTGGAAAACCCTCGAAGGGGTATCTAAAAAAGACATCACGGACTTCGCCCGGAAGTTTCTGCGCCCCGATAATTACGCCGTCGTCTATAAACACACCGGCCCGGATCCAAACATCCTGAAGGTGGAAAAACCGCCGATTACCGCCATCCAACTCAATCGAACCGATCTATCGGAATTCGGCAGGGAATTTCTCAATCAGTCCACGCCGGAAATCCAACCGCAATTCCTAGACTTCGACAAAACCATCCGCAAGGCCCGACTGGGAAAAAATGTGGGGTTGAAGGCCGTGCAAGACCCCTCCAGCCTGCTGTTCCGACTTTTCTACACTTTCGATATGGGAAAAAACAGCAATCCGCGCCTCGGGCTGGCAGCTGCCTATTTGCCGTATCTAGGCGCAGGAAATCTCCGCGCGGCGGAAATACAACAGGCTTTTTACCGCCTGGGGCTGCACTTTACGGCAAGCTGCCAGGATGAACAGTTTTTCCTGTCGCTCAGCGGCCTGTCCGAATCGTTCCACGAAGGCATCGAATTGATGGATCAGGTGCTCCACCAGGCCGAAGGTAACGCCGACGCGCTTCATAACATGGTAGAAGATATTCTGAAGCGCCGGGAAAATGAAAAACGCGATAAGCGGACGGTGCTCAGTAAAGGCATGGTGAATTATGCCAAATACGGCCGGCTATCTCCGTTTACCGATAAACTCAGCAAGGAACAGCTGCGCCAAGTGCAACCGGACGAACTGGCCGGCATGATCCGAGAACTACGCACTTACAAACACGAGATTTTCTACTACGGCCCGCTCTCCAGCCGAAACGCCGCGCAGGCTCTCAAAAAGTATGTCCGACCCACAGAAACACTGCGCAAGCCGCTTCCGCCCAAAAAATACCGTGAATTGCCTACGACGCGCAATCAGGTGTTTTTTGTGGACTTCCCCACCGTACAGGTGGAGTTGCTGCTGCTCTCCAAAGGCACACCGCGCTTCAGATTGGAGGAAGCCGTCATCGCCGAATGGTACAACCAGTATTTCGGCTACGGCCTGTCCTCGATCGTTTTCCAGGAAATCCGTGAATCCAAAGCGTTGGCCTATTCCGCGTATGCGTATGCAGCCAATCCGGGCCGAAAAAACCAGGCGCACTACCTGCAGGCTTATGTCGGCGCGCAGCCGGACAAACTCCACGAGGCCGTTCAGGCGTTTCAGACCATCCTCGAGGATATGCCGGTTTCTGAAACGCAAATTGAACATGCGCGCCAAAGCGTGACCAAGCAGATTGCAGCAAGCCGGATTACAAAAGGGGATATCTACTGGACTTGGCGGCAAAACCGCCGCCGCGGAATCCGGAACGACCTGCGGGAAGATGTTTACCAAACGCTCAAAAACGCCGGCGTGGAGGATCTCCTGCGCTACCAACGCGAAAACATCAAGGGTCGCGCTTTTACCTGGATGATCTTGGGGGAACGCGACCGGATTGATTTCGAGTTTCTGAAAAAAATCGGGCCGGTGAAGGAATTGCGGCTGGAAGATTTGTTCGGATATTGACCGGAAACGAGCTCCTGAAGTTGTGTAATAAGTCCATTGACGACCCTTTAAGAAAAAAATATTTTGTTTGGGCGTCTGTTTTTGATTTTTTTTTAGAAAAAATCAAAAACAGACGCCCAAACATCATTTTATTTCGCCGCCGGAGGCGGCGAAATACTTTTTACGCAACTCCTAGGCCTAGGGGGCATCTGTTTTGACCACCTTGCGCACCTGCTTCAGTTGCTCGTCAAAATAACACTGCACGAAATAAATGCCCGGCTTAACGTCCGGCAGTTCGAAGCGATAAAAACCCTGCTGCAGCGCACGTCGGGGAAGCAGAACGGCCGCATGGCCACCGTTTACATCTGTCATATTGATGTACAGGCGGGTAGGTGCTTTCAGGTCAATTTCGAGAAAACCTTTGTCAGAGTATGGGTTCGGGTAAATTTTCAGATCGACCGATGCCGTAGTACCGGAACCGGCGTACAGCATTTCCCGCACGGCGCTGCCCGACGCATTGTTCCATTCTGGGGCGACGGGCGGGGGATCTAAAGCCGCCGCGAGCGCGGCAAATTCAGGTGCGCCGCACAGCACGGCATTCGCCAATATGCGCGAAGAATAGCCTTCGTCGTAATAGTACTCCAATCCGATGTACAACACCTGCCCTTCTCCGAGGGGTTTGTACCCCAGCACCGGATAGCCCTTCACATCGGCGAGTGAAAGGAAGCCCGGATCGCGGATATCCAGCGGATACGCATAATTGTGTAGTGAAAATTCCCCGGGTATGCCATTCAGGAGCAGATGGCTTTCTCCGCTGCCTTTAATATGCGGCTCTTTGCAAAAGTATCCTTTCTGCAAATCCAACAGACCGAATTGTTGCAGCACATTATAGTAATGTGTGCCGGTAAAAATAACGACGCCGCCTTGCCTGGAAAACTGCTCCAGGATTTTTCCATAAGCCTGAATGCGCGCCGACTGGCCGCCGTAGGGATAAGCGATGATTACTACCTGCTTACCCGCAAGCGCTTGCTGCAGCTCCGCATCCGTACCATCCCAAAAATCATTGCAAACAGCGCGCGGCAATCGCCCCTGAATAATCCGACGCACTTTGTTCGCATACGCGCTGTCGTACGCGCTGTAATTAAGCATCAATACCTGCGGACTCAGGCTCGTGTCGGCAGACGTGCGCGCATCCAAAGGAGATCCCGCCGCCGGTACATATTCCGAACCGGCATGCAGTCGGTTACCCTGCGCGTGGTTCACAGGAATCGGATAATAATCATGCAGCGGCCCCGGCAGATAAAACGCACCGGCGCCGACAAAAACTACTGCAATCGCAGCAAGGACGACTACGCGCAACATGCGGTGTGGGTTTAAAACGTGCAAAATTACAGATTCTTTATGAATTTGCGAGCAATAACGATCGAAAGGGGCTATTTGGTATATAATAAGTCGCGTCCGCGATAAAAAGTTTCCTTTTTATCGCGGACGCGACTTACTAATTTAAACTCCAGGCAAAGCCCGGACTTATTTTTTTGCCGTCAGTTCCACCGCCAGGTCGAACTCGTCGTAGATCGTTTTGTCGCCCAGATTGTCGAAGAACGAACCGGAACCGTACTGGATATTATACTCCGAACGGTCAATTTTCATTGTACCGGTAGCTTTTACCATATTGCCCTGCTCGCTGACGTTCGCAAAGAATTTCACTTCTTTCGTGGATTCTTTAATTTTCAGATTGCCAACAATTTTATAATTGCCCTTCGTGTCTTGCGGGATCA
>JAUMBL010000040.1:0-3078 GCA_032115775.1 Saprospiraceae bacterium
GTTTTCGGGCGCGCCGATTTTGGCGAGCATCGCCTCGCGGGCAATGAAGCCGATGAAGCTATTGAAGTATTTTTTTTCCCAGGCGTGCAGCGGGTGATAGGCCTGCTCAAACCGCTGGAAGTCACGCGCCAAATAGCCTTTGCCCTGGCCGTTTTGGGCGGTCAGCCGATTGAGCAGGGGAATAGTTTCAGCGCCCGGCGGCACGGCGGCCAGTAGGCGCTCGATAGCGACGACGTGGTTGCGCACCTGCAGGGCTTCCCATTGTTCGGATTCGAGGGTCGGGGCAAAGCGCAGCGGGTTGAGTTCGGCGCCTGAATACAAGATGTATTTCACGGGATCGGTTTCCGCGCCGAAAACGGAGCGCGCGAGGAGGTCGTACAGCAGCGTCTGCGTAAAATGACTGCGCTGGATGCCGTAACTATTCGGACGAAAAGGCGTGCCGCTTTTCAACTCGAGGATCGCCGTCTTGCCGGGCGGGCGGTGCAACAAATCGAGCCGCCCCTGCAGGCCGTAGCGCGCGCTGTAAAAAGTGGGTTCCAATATGCTCTCCGCCGCTTCGATTCCCTGCTGGGCCAATCCGCCCTGGGCCATCGCCCGCAAATTCAGGTAGTGCTTTTGGGCTTTCTGCCGCACGTCCAGCACCTCTTGGTCGCTCATCGGCGCATACGCGAGCGGATACAGACCGAAGGTTTCGCGCAGCAGCTGGTCGAAGGGCGCGTCCGGCGTTTTCAACAGCCGATCCAGGAAATAATTGGCGATATTACCCACGAGCATAGGCGTCGTCTGCTCGTAGGGCAGAAGTTTTTTAACCAGATAGTACAGCGGTTCCGCGCCCTGCTCCTTGAAGGTTTCCGCGATGGCCGTCACGTCCGCCAGGTAATCCGGTTCCACGATAAAAACCCGGGGCCGGAAGACACCCTGGGCATCCACGACGATATCCAGCAGATTCAGGGTGACGGGAAAGCCGAAAACCTGGAGAATGAGGCGGATGGTCGGACTAAAGTTTTCGTTGCGGTCCGGCAGGCCGTAACGCAGCTTCACGGGCTGTTCGGGCCGATCCTCCTCCACGGCCAACAAGGCGTTTTCCTCGGGCAGGTGCGCGAGCGCGACCACGCGCACCGAGTCTTTGTGCGTCCAATTTTCAGGCGCTTCAAAATGCCATTCGCCGGGCTCGGGAAAGCACGCGGCTACCTCGTCGGGAATTTCGGTTTGGCACAGTAACCGGACGGTCTCCGCCAACGCGCGCGCACCGAGGCGTACGTCGCGGTCGGCGCCGGGCGCACCGTCGCGCAGGCGGGCGCAACGGCGGCGGAAGTAGTGGATAATCTGTAAAATATCGGCCGGAAAACGATGCTGGTGCCCGATGTAACTGATCCGGGCAAACAAAGAACTGAACGCCAGCTGCTCCCGCCGGGTCGCTTCCAAAAACAAGCGCTCCAGCAGCGCGCCGATCGCCAGGGTCTTGCCGCGGGCATCCCGGGAAGGATGCGCAACCAACTGGAGCAATTCGCGGTATAACAAGGGGGCGATTTCGGCAGACATAAGGGGTGAAATTGACTTTCTTCCAAAAACAAAAGCAACGAATGATGCTGCCATTTTGCCTCGGCGGGAAAAATCCGAGTCAACGCAGTTCCGACGCCTACCTCGACCAGGTGTTATATTTCAAAATGCAATAGATAGCCCGAAATCCGTCCCGCCAACCAATTTTTTTGCCCTCTTCATACGAGCGACCGTAATAAGAAATGCCCACTTCGTAAATCCGCGCGCCTTTGATCCGGCTGATGCGGGCAGTCACCTCCGGCTCGAATCCAAAGCGTTTTTCCCGAAGATCCAGGTTTTTGAGGATATCGGCCCGGAACAGCTTGTAGCAGGTTTCCATGTCGGTCAGGTTCAGGTTCGTAAAGGCGTTGGAAAGGAAAGTCAAAAACTTATTCCCGATGCTGTGCCAGAAGAAAAGGATGCGGTGCGGCCGCCCGCCCATGAAACGCGAGCCGTACACCACATCGGCAAATCCGTCCAGGATCGGCCGGAGCAAAATATTGTACTCGGCCGGATCATACTCGAGGTCGGCGTCTTGGATCACAATAAAATCGCCGGTGGCAAAACGAATGCCCGAGTGCAGCGCCGCACCCTTGCCCTGATTCACCTCGTGCTTTTGGTACCGAATATTCAATTCCGGATTCGCTGATATGTAGCGCATGATTGCGCCCTCGGTGTCGTCTTTAGAACAATCATTGGTAATAATGATCTCCTTCTGCATGTCGCCAATTAGGCGCACCGCCTTGATTTTATCAAGAATAAAATGAATCGTCCGCTCTTCGTTGTAGGCAGGAATGACGATAGAAAGAGTTTGGCGCATATTGCTTCAAGTTTGGCACGAAAAATGCCTTTGTTTTAGCGCAAAGGTAGGCTTAAGTTGAGAATTTGCCGGATTTCGAGAAAAGTTAAATAGAAATGCCGTTTATTTTTCGCTTCGCCCGCTTTTTTAATCCCGTGAAAAAAGAAATTTTAGCCTGTGGCAAAACGGCTCTGGCGTTTTTAAATGTTAAAATTTTTTTTATCAGATATTCCAGAAACTATTTTTCGTATTCAACCGTTTATAATTTCATTCAATATTTAATCATTTTATAATCAAATGCCATGGCTAATCGTCTCCGTGTGTTCCGTCGCCTCTGGGGCATCTCCCCAAAATTCGCCTTGTTTTTCGTTTTTCGCAAGGCGCGTCGCCAGGCTTCCCGGCTGATACCCCGGGATGAGTGGAACAAAAACTGGTTGGGTGAAGAAATGCGCCCCTTTAACAGCCTGCGGTAACGCAGGCTTTTTTGTTGTTACGCAGGAAATCCGCAACTTAGCGCCTCGTTTGTACGGGAGAGGATACCCGCACAAAACGAAACGGCTTTTTATGAAAAAAATACTCTTCTTCTCCGCAATCGCCCTTGTTGCCTGCACGCATAAAAGCGACCAGCCCACCCCGGGAGGCGCCGGCGGCGGCCGAACCAACTACCAAATCGAGGCCATCGAAGGATATCTCGTAAAACCCATGCCGATGGCAGAGTCCGTAACGGCCGGCGGCACGCT
>JAUMBL010000041.1:0-2547 GCA_032115775.1 Saprospiraceae bacterium
GATATTTAATTTTGCACTCTCGCCTTTAATACAAAATTTTATAGGCGTACAAAAATCGGTCGTATCCGGCGATTAGCAGGGCACTTTTCGGGGAAATGGGGGCTGTCGCGAACGGCGTTTCGGCGGCGAGCGGAAAACCGGAATAGGGCTTGCCCTTCTTTCCGATCAGGCTAATTTTTTTTTGGTTGCTTTGAAGGGTTCCGATCCCCAGGCCGGGCAGCCCGAAAAGTGTATCCGGTGTTTGCGCGAAGCCGGATTGGAAGATTTTTTTCAAGGTATTATCGCGTATTTCAAACGCCGCCAGATTTTTTCCATACAACACCACGAGTTCATGTTGGCTGTCTCCCCCGAGTTGATGCAGGAGGGTCAGTGCGTCGGATTTGGCGGGCGGGAGCTTTGGTTCGAGAGTAATAAAACTGCCGTCGGGGTTCAAAACATAGATTTTGCCGGCCGTATTCGCGCAGATGATACGTTTGGCTACCGTATCAATTTGGGGTGGTTGCCGAAAGTCTCCTTCCATGGATATCGGGCCGAATTTCCGTTCGCCGCGTCGGTTGAACGCCCACAACTGGTTGGCTTCATTGAGTGCGAAGATCAAGTCGCTGCGGGCGGTTTGCAGGCGGCGCAGCGGCAGGCGCAGCGTGCCGGCGGCGTTTTGCGGATTCCAGCCCTCGAGCGGTCTGCCGAAGCGGTCGAATCCATAGACATTGCCGTTTTGGCAAGCGATGAAGAAGGTGTATTGGGCATTTCGGTCGAAATCGGCGGCCAGCAGGCCGTTGGTTGCGGGCGATTTTAATTTCAAGGGAAAACCGGAGACATCCGCGCCCTGGTCGTCGAGCAGCAAGATGTTGTGTGCGGTATTGAACAGAAAATGGTTGCGGCCATTCCGGAGGTAGTCGAGGCAAAAGATTTCCGATTGGATGCTTTCCGCCAATTGTCGGCGCCACAAAAGCCGCCCGTTTTCGTCCACGCAGTACAATTGGCGATCCGCATCCTGTATGAGGATGTGATTTCCGCCCCCATTGCGCTCGAAGATATAGGGCATTCCGCGCGCGGGCGCACTCAGCGGCGTTTTCCATAGAATGGCGCTCGTCGGTTTAGGCGTCACGCCGGGTTTTGCCCATATTTCCAAGCGCCAGGGGCTTTTTTGCGCATTGGAAATGGTCAGTGCGAGCAAGCCGGTTTGGCTGGCGACGGAAGCCAGATCGGCGTGTTGGCGCAAGGTTTTATCGGTTGCCCATGTTCCCAGCAGTTGTGGTGCTTGGGTTCCATGGAGGGCAATGAGCGCCTGTAATTTTTCTGGCATCGATTTTCGGAGCAGCAGCCAGTCGGGTTGGTTGCGCAGCGTTTGGTTGACGATCAGTTTGTCAATCCAAGTCTCCAGCACGGCAGTGGAAGGCGCGAACACGGCATAACCGCCCAGGATGGCGCAGGCGGGGTTTCGTATCTTGTCCGCAGGTGCATTAGATTGGCCGCCAAGGATATCGGGTTTGAAAAAATGCCAGATGGTGTAGGTTTGGTACGCGTATTTTTTCAGCAGGCCGTATTGCGCTCCATAACGGTCGAACGCTTGCTCGGCGGCGGCCTCGTTTTGCACGGCGAGCACCCGGCATTGTTCCAGTCCATATCCCTCGGAAAGCGCCAGCGCAATTTCTGTGCCCACCCAAGGTTTTATAAACTCTTTATACACCGCGGACTGATTGGCGTATAGCCACCACGGTTTTTCCTGCAAATTTGCCCAAAAGAGCAGTGCGGGATCGTCCGGTAAGATGGCGGCGATCGCATCGGGGCTCGCAGCCTCGTCGAAGGGTGAAAAGAGGCCTGGGATCGCCGCGCCAACCGCCTTTTTGCCATCCCAAGCGCAGCCGGCCCAGCGGATCAGCGCCTGCACGCCGGAGGCATCGGCATCCGGCCGGCCGGTAAGCTGGGCGAGGAGGCGGTCGGGGCGGACGGCCACTTGTATCGGTGCGGCATCTTCGGCGGGCAGCTTAAATTTCCGGCTGTCCCACCAGCCGCCGCCGTCCTGCAGTTGGTTAATAGCATCCTCGACCAGGTAAGAAAACCTGGAAAACAGCAGCAGATTGGCGCAATGCGCCAGTACGACTTGCTCGCCGTTTGGCAATTCGAGGGTGAAAACCGGGATTCCCTGAAACTGCGCGGATTGAACGCGCAGGCGTTCAGGGTGATTTTCCAGGAACGCCTCCAGATTATTTTTATCCCATTTAACGGCGTAAACCGCGTGCATTTGATCATTTTCCAGCAAAGAAAAACCAGCCAGCATCGGGTTGCCTGCCAGGGTCAGCAGGCTTTCGTGGTCTTCCCGGAAGACATCGAGCAGCAGTTCCGCATCGCGCCACAGATGGCGCCACAGGTTTGCACGCCAGAAAGCGTGCGCCGGGGTGTTGCGCGCGCGTTGGAGCGTCAGCGTACGCGCAGCGGCGAAGCCGTCCATGCGGACGGTCAGGGCGATTTGGTCGGACATGGCCGCTTCCGGCGAGCGGCTTCTTTGCCGACAGGCGCGGATAGCGATTACGAGGCAGATGCCGG